>NZ_PDGW01000025.1:0-131042 GCF_014335015.1 Corynebacterium sp. LK31
TGGACAAAAGTGTCATAAAGGTAGTCAGTAACTCATGGGGTGAGGCACTGCGGTGCCGAGTGTCGGGGCGAGCCAAACAGGGGACTGAGTATGGGCGAAGGGTACCGTAAAGCGCCGAAAAGCACTGGATACTGTCAAGACCGTTAAGGAAGTCAGGGCATAGAAAAAGCCCCTCGCGCCATGTGCATCAAATGCAACATGAGCGAGGGGCTATCGCCCGAAACCGGCGGTCAGCCTAGGTCGGCCTAGGCCAGCCTGGGCCAACCAGGCCAACCAGGCCAGCCAGGAGCAAGCAGCTAGTCCTACTTCTTCAGACCGTCGATGATCTCGTTGAACTCAGCGGACGGACGCATAACTGCGGAGGTCTTCTCATCGTCCGGCAGGAAGTAGCCACCCAGATCAGCTGGGGAACCCTGAGCATCAATCAGGGTCTTGGCGATGGACTCTTCCTTCTCCGTGAGAGCCTTAGCGACCGGTGCGAAAACTTCCTTCAGCTCGGAGTTCTCGTCCTGCTTGGCCAGCTCCTGTGCCCAGTAGAGAGCCAGGTAGAAGTGGGAGCCGCGGTTGTCGATTTCGCCAGCCTTGCGGGACGGCGACTTGCCCTCGTCGAGTAGGGTAGCGGTTGCCTTATCCAGGGCCTCAGCCAGGACGCGTGGACGTGGGTCGTCGTCATGCTCAGCGGCGTAGCGCAGGGACTCGGCCAGTGCCAGGAACTCACCCAGGGAGTCCCAGCGCAGGTGGTTTTCTTCCTGAACCTGCTGGACGTGCTTCGGTGCGGAACCGCCTGCGCCGGTCTCGAACAGGCCGCCCCCGGCCATCAGCGGCACGACCGACAGCATCTTGGCGGAGGTGCCCAGCTCCATGATCGGGAACAGGTCGGTGAGGTAGTCACGCAGAACGTTACCGGTTACGGAAATGGTGTTCTCGCCGCGGCGGATGCGCTCGAGGGAGAACTTGGTAGCGGACACCGGATCCATGATGCGGATATCCAGACCCTCGGTGTCGTGGTCTGCCAGGTACTCGTTGACCTTGCTGATCAGGTTGTTGTCGTGCGCACGCTGCGGGTCCAGCCAGAACACTGCAGGGTCGCCAGTGATACGAGCGCGGTTAACGGCCAGCTTCACCCAGTCGCGGATTGGGGCGTCCTTGGTCTGGCAGGAGCGCCAGATGTCACCCTCGGCGACGTGGTGCTCAATCAGAACCTCGCCAGCGGAGTTGATGACCTGCAGGACACCGTCAACCGGAATCTGGAAAGTCTTGTCGTGGGAGCCGTACTCCTCAGCCTTCTGAGCCATCAGGCCGACGTTCGGGACAGAGCCCATGGTGGCCGGGTCGAAAGCGCCATTGGCGCGGCAGTCCTCGATAACAGCCTGGTAGACGCCTGCGTAGGAGGAGTCCGGGATGACTGCGAGGGTGTCGCGCTCCTCACCATCCGGACCCCAGCCCTTGCCGCCGTTGCGGATCAGGGCCGGCATGGAAGCGTCAACGATGACGTCAGACGGAACGTGGAGGTTGGTGATGCCCTTATCGGAGTTGACCATGTAAAGGGCCGGACCTTCCTTCAGGTCCTTCTCGATAGCGGACTTGACGGCCGCCGCAGTAGCGTCGTCAAGCTTGTGTAGACCATCGAGCATGGCGCCCAGGCCGTTGTCCGGAGTCAGGTTGGCGGCAGCCAGCTTGGACTCGAACTTCGGGAAAACAGATGGCAGGAAGGCCTTGACAACCTCGCCGAAGATCAGCGGGTCGGAGACCTTCATCATGGTGGCCTTCAAGTGGACGGAGAACAGGATGTTCTCGCGCTGTGCGCGACGGATCTGAGCGCGCAGGAAGTTGTCCAGGATGTGGACGTTCATGCCCGTGCCGTCAATAATCTCGCCCTTGAGGACCGGCATGTCCTTCTTCAGGGTGATGATCTGGCCGTCGTTAGCCTCGAGCTGGTAGGTCAGCTTGTCGTCGGCCGGCATGACAACGGACTTCTCGTTGTGGCGGAAGTCGTTGGAGGCCATGGTGGCGACGTTGGTCTTGGAGTCTGCGGACCAAGCGCCCATGCGGTGCGGGTGCTTGCGGGCGTAGTTCTTCACCG
Organism: Corynebacterium sp. LK31; assembly: GCF_014335015.1. Lineage (NCBI taxonomy): Bacteria > Bacillati > Actinomycetota > Actinomycetes > Mycobacteriales > Corynebacteriaceae > Corynebacterium > Corynebacterium sp. LK31. The sequence goes on from NZ_PDGW01000025.1 coordinate 2,084, forward strand.
GCTCCGGAGCGCGGCGGTCGGAGTTGCCCTCACGCAGTACCGGGTTAACGGCAGAGCCCTTGACCTTGTCGAACTTGGCGCGGTCGGCGGTCTCCTCGTCGCCTTCCGGCTGCGACTTGTACTTCGGAATGTCATAGCCCTTTTCCTGCAGCTCTGCGACAGCGCGCTTAATCTGCGGGACGGATGCAGAGATATTCGGCAGCTTGATGATGTTGGCGTCCGGCTCCTTGACCAGCTTGCCCAGGGCTGCCAGCGCATCCTCTACCTTCTGTTCGTCCGAAAGACGCTCCGGGAACTGAGCCAGAATGCGGCCTGCGAGGGAGATGTCGCGGGTTTCAACATTGACACCAGCCTGGCTTGCAAATGCCTCCACGATTGGCTTCAGCGAGTAGCTCGCCAGCAGAGGGGCTTCGTCAGTACGGGTCCAAATAATTGTCGCCATAATTCATGTCTCCTATCTGTTTTGTTCCACGATAACCCAGTTTTGAATCTTGGGTTGTGTCGGGGCATAGCGCAAAAACAGTGATAGTGATATGAATAACGCAATTATGTGAGGTAAGTCACGAAATGCGCAATTATTTGTCGCTTATTCGCCGCTTTTCATTCCATTTTTCGCTTTACGACGGCCCCCGCGCTCAAACCCTTCAAATACGAAAAACCGCGCTGGGGTGTCGTGCACGCCGGCGCGGTTGTTCAGGGCAGCCTATTTAGTTCTGTGTATTGTTCGGAGGATTGTTCTGGCCGAACTGGTAGCCCTGAGTGTTCTGAGACTGTGGGTACTGCGGAGCATAGCCCTGCCCCGGGGCCGACTGGGTAGTCCTGACCAGTTTCTGGCCGCGGAACCATGCGCGCATGTCCTTGAGGAACATAAGAACGCAAGCCGCGATCAGCATGGCACCTGCGAGGAAGAGGACTACATCCACCCAGGAGCTCAAGAACAGGAGGGGGATGATGGTCATAGCCAACGCCAGTGGTGCCACGGTGACGCAGAAAAAGATTGGTGCCGTCGAGTCTTCACCGCGGAGGATGGAGTGAATCCAGTATGCGGTCAAGGTGACAAGCATCATTCCCATCAGTAAGAGGACTGGAACAAGAACGAGGGCGGCTGCAGCGCCCATAATGTAGCCGATGTCATCCCAAGAATCACCCAACGATGACTCTAGGCTGCCGAGATCGTTGGCGCCCTGGATGCCGAGCGTGATTGCGTACAGAACTGCGATGATGCCAATCAGAGTTGAAAAACCGACCAAGCCGGTAGTGATTCGGGGGATGAGTGGCATGCGCTGCCACATGTTCTGCAGTGTGGCGTTTGCAGGCAGCGGTGGTACATCCGTGGTCACCGTGGTGGTTACTGTCGCAGGACTGGTTTGAGTGGGGGCGGACCACTGTGCTTGCTGGGTTTGCGTCTGGAACGAGGATTCCTGCGCAGTGGGTACCGGGCGATTTGCCAGCCCGCGCAGCGTCGCAATGGTGATGGTGGCGTTCTCATCGGCCAGCAAAGCGTCGTATTCGCGACGACGTCCCTCATCGCCAAGCACTTGCAGCGCAGTGAGCTTCTCCTGGAACTCGCCGGAGTACTCCGAGACGCCAGCATCTCGCAGTTCGGAGAGTTGATTAGAAAGATTTGCATGGAGCTCTTCGGTGCTGGCTGCGCTATCCAGCGTCAGAGACTCGTAGAGGTTATAGCGGTCGCCCATAGTGGATCAAGATCCTATCGGTATTGCAGTTCGAAATATCTTTTAAAACAATTTACCTGGTAGCTATTACGGCAGCATCGAAGACCCGGAGCGCTCGATGGTAGGAAGTCCGTGGCGCTCGAAGGGAATTCGTAGTCCTCGGCAAACAATGCCGATTACAAAATGCATTGGGAAGAACTTGAGTGAGCGACTTCCACTAATGGCCGCAGATGTTATTCCGCGCACAAATACCCGGGGAACAGGCGGATTAAATAGCGAAATTTTTGTGTTGCGGAGTAGAGTCTCATTTTTCCCTTGCGGCTCCCCTCACGGTTTTGCGAGCCCGTCTTGGGTCGAAAGTCGAGGGGAACTGAGAGTCCACCAACTGGCGTAAGAAGAGAAAAGGAGACGGTCGCAATGACGTCGTCAAGCGAAGTAACAACCCACAACGACGACCACAAACCGCGTGCGCGTCGTGCGGGAGCGTTTAGCTCGCATCGCCGTCCTGTTCCGGTGCAGGACGACATCTCTGATCTACGCCGAATCTTGGTGATTGTGGCTCTGTCGGTCGGTGCATTCGGCATCGGCGTTACCGAGTTTGTGGCCATGGGCCTGCTGCCTTACATCGCTGGTGCCTTCGGACGTGATGAGGATGCCGCAGGGCGCATGATTTCGATGTACGCACTCGGTGTTGTCGTGGGCGCACCCCTAATTACCGTGCTGACCGGCTCGATTCCGCGCAGGCGCATGCTCCTGCTGCTGATGGCGGCATTTACCATCGGCAATGGTGCCACGGTTTGGGCAGGCACACTGGGCTCTTTCGAAGCGGTCATGGTCTCGCGCTTCATCGCCGGTCTGCCGCACGGCGCGTATTTCTCGGTGGCGGCGCTGGTGGCTGCCTCCCTGGCTAAGCCGGGACAGCGCGGCAAGATGGTGGCTCTGTCGGGCGTGGGGTTGTCGGTGGCGACTGTGATTGGTGTGCCGGCCGCGCAGGTGCTGGGACAGATTTACGGTTGGCGCAGCGCCTTCGCGTTTGTCGCGGTCATCGGGCTGATTGCATTTGTTTCGCTGTGGTTCGCCGTGCCGCATATGAACCGCATGCCGAAGACACGTCCGATGGATGAGCTCTCGGCTCTGGTGACACCGCAGGTGCTGCTGACCGTCGCAATCGGCACCGTTGGTTTCGGCGGCATGTTCGCGGTTTACACCTACATCACCTGGACTATGACTCGCGAAGCGGGCATGAGCGAAAACCACATCTGGATTGTGCTGATGGCCTACGGCATCGGCATGGTTGTCGGTACTTACATCGGTGGCTGGCTCTCCGACCGCATCGGGGAGTGGGGCATCATGGTTGCGCTGGTGCTGATGGTAATCATGCTCAGCGTCTTCTACTTCACCTCACAGAATGCTGTGCTGGGCACGATCAACTTCCTCCTTATCGGTCTGCTGGGATCGGTATTGGTGCCAAATCTGCAGACCCGTCTGATGGATGTCGCCGGTCGCGCACAGACGCTGGCGGCAGCTCTCAACCAGGCCGCATTGAACATGGCCAACGCCTTTGGAGCGGCGCTCGGTGGTTGGGTCATTGCGTCCGGTTATGGCTACCGCGCACCGGCTTTGGGCGGCGCGACGTTGGCGATGTTGGCTATCTTCATCGCTCTGCCGACCATTGTTCTTTACCGCCGCTCACAGGCGAAGAAGGCTGAGCGCATCGAACTGCGCTAGGGGTCTTCAAGGCGTAGTGCACGCATAGGTAACGTATGAGGGCATGAGCCTTACAATCGCGACAATCAATGTCAACGGCATCCGCGCCGCCGTCAAGGAGCGCAGCGAAACCAACCTGGGATTGCTGGAGTGGTTGAAGCACACCAGTTCCGATGTCGTTTTGTTGCAGGAAGTCCGCGCCACCGACGACCAGGCACGCAAGGCCCTCGCGCCCGCTTTCGATGCCGGATGGCATTGGGTCGGCGCTGAAAACCTGGGTGCAAAGGGGCGCGCCGGCGTGGGCATTCTCTCGCGCTTTCCGCTTAACGACGTCCAGGTGGGCATCGGCTCCGAGGAGTTCGAAGAATCCGGTCGGTTTATCAGTGGTATTGCCCCGGCAGCGGACACCGGCCTGGATGTGGATGTCCAGATTGCCAGCCTCTACCTGCCCTCTGGTGCTGCCCTGAGCGAGAAGCAGGATGAGAAGTACCGCTTCCTCGATGCCTTCTCCGACTACCTGGCGGAACTGGGTGCCAAGGGGCGCGACGGTCACCACGCAGTCATCGGCGGCGACTGGAACATCTGCCACCGCGAACAGGATTTGAAGAACTGGAAGACCAACCGCCGCAAGAGCGGTTTCCTACCGCAGGAGCGTGCCTGGATGGACTCGGTCTTCGGCTGCTGGCCCGATGAGGTTCCCCAGGATTCGCAGGTTCAGGCCAGCGAAAAGGAGCTGGAATCCGGTGCCTTCTCCGATGGTTCTGTGTGGGAGGCCCCGAAGCTCAATGCAGATCCGGTGTGGTTTGATGTCACTCGCCGTCTGCACCCAGAGGCCGACGGTCCTTGGTCCTGGTGGACCTACCGCGGTAAGGCGTTCGATACCGATGCCGGCTGGCGGATCGACTACCAGGCGGTAACCGAACCAATGCTCAAGCGTGCTGTCAGCTCGGTAGTGGATAAGCCTGCCGCCTACGACCTTCGCTGGACGGACCACGCGCCGGTGATCGTGGAGTACGCCTAAACCCGGCATACGCCTAACCCCGAGCGGACTAGTGTGCTCTGAGGTCAGCGAACTCTGGGATCAACTCCGGCTCGGGAGCGGTTACGAGATGCCGGTTCTGCCGCAACATGGAGGCGATGCCGTCAACGATGGCGTCGGCCCATTTGTCCTGCATAGCGGGGTCGGCCAAATCGCGGGTGAGTTTTTCAGCGCCCACCGCTCCCAGCGATAGCGCAATTGTCGGCGCATGCGGCCGCGAACTCTGGTTCACCGCCACTGCCGGCGCCAGGCCGGTGCGAAACTCGGTTGGCACCCCGTTTGTGCTGTAACTGCTGTGCGGATTGAAACCTCGGTAAACCATTCCGTCGCGCACACCCGCCGCCAACTGCCAATCGGCAGGAGCATCGTCCTCAGGTTCGAGAGACTTCACCACAGCGGATACCGAAAAGCCACGATCGCCGATGTTATCCCCAGAAAGAGTCTGGCCCTCTGATGAGCGACCGACGATTACGGTGGCTGCGCTCGCCGTGTCGTCGGCAAGCGAATGTGCGCCAACGATTGCGCCGCGCTGACGGAGCTTGTCGCTGGCGCGTTGCACGATGCTGTCGATGTGAGCGGAAGTATCCCCACTCAAACGCAGCGCGCGAGGCAGGTCGGCGTTGATAGCCTCGATGGCCTCGCGGCGAGAGTCGACGGTGATGTGCGCGCCGGCGAGCGGATCGACAGCCTCGTCAGGGGAGGGGACGATCGGCTGGCGCGGAGGCATCCACAGCGGATTGGGGCGCGCCGGGCGGTGTGGGGAACTGTTGACAACAGCGTGCAACTCTTCAGGTGAAAACATCTTGTTGACCGCGAAAATCATCACCGAACTGTCGTGATACACAGGCGTGAGCCCCGGCGCGTGCCATGCCCAGGAACGCATCGACAGCGCCTCCGTGCCATCCGTGTTCACACCCGGCGGGGAACTAATGATGTAGTGCACTCCCAATTTCTTCGCCATGGCATCGAACTCTGGATGTGAGCCCAGCAGGTCAACGTTTATCGGCAGCTTGTTGCTCGCCTCGGCAGTTTTGTCGGAGAAGGAGAAATGGCGGAACAGGGTCGGCAGTCCGGCGATGGCATACATCCACGCAGAACCGTCACGACGGTCATTGAGAATATGCCCCTCAAACGCATGCGGCTGTGCGGACAGCCAATCAATAGCTTCCATGTCCGCAGCGGTCACAAACGTGCTTCCGAAACTCTGGCGAATTGCCTCGCGCTGAGCAGGCCCACTCGCCCAGGTCGCAGGCACAATCGCCAGTGCCGCTACGAGCCCCATCGCCAGCGCAGGATTCCACGACTTGGTCGGCTGATCTCGCTTTGCGACGATCCACTGCGCCGCAGCCACAATCCCGACAACGGCAGCCGCGACTGCGTAGCCGACCAGCACTGCGCGCAGAATTCCCATAACCGCCTGCATGCGGTACGGCATGTCGTAGAAGAAAGTGCCAATAAACTTCAGATAGGTGCCGAACGGCTCAGACCAACGGGACTGCGCACTATCGGACACCACAAAGAGCAGCCCGAAAACCAGTGCCGGCCACGGAGCCCATGGGCTGTCTGGCAGGCGAGAGACAAGCGCCACCACCAGGCCGATGAGCACAAGAACCAGAACAGTCCGGGAAAAGATGGGCTCGTCAGCATAGCGGGAAAACCCAATCAGAGTTCGCCACAGTGATTCGGAGCGGGAAATCTCAATTTGGCCGGTAAAGCCCGCAACGGATTCGCCTTGCCCCCTCGCGGACAAAGCTGCCGGGAGAGTCATCACCAGGGCGAGCGCGCCGATAATTAGCGTGCGAACTAGGCCACTGACGCTCGGTTGGGTAATCAACCACAAGCCAACAAAGAGCACGGCAGCAATTGCGCCGGCCGGGTGGGTGATAAACGTGCCGACCAGGGCAAGCGCAGCGGGGACAATATAGCCCCGCATGGTCAAAGCCGCAGCAATCGGCAAAGCGGCCACCGCGAGCAGATACGGCATGGAGGAGGTGCGCCAAAGGGCCACCCAAATCTCCGGAAGCATCAGCGTCGCGACGGCAGCTGCGGGACCGGCATAGGCCGCCCACTTAGGACCAACTGCGGTGCGGGCTAGCACCGCAGTTGCTGCGGGAACAAGCAGCGCCGGGGCCAAGAACGCAAACACGTTGGAATCGAGGAAGACCGAGCCGGGCAGCAGCCCCGCCATGGCATGCCAGCCGGTGGGGTAGAACATTTCGGCCCCGGTCTCCTGATTCATCAGGTCACCGGCCGCGGTGGGCGAGGCTATTGCATGCTCGTCAATGAACCGGAGGAAGTTGGTATGCCAGAGCATGTCCCAGGCTTCGCGGATAGCGCCGGGGCCGCCAGGGACGTCGTTAAGCACGAGCATGGCGCGCATCGAGCCGACTACCGTAACTCCGACGACAATCATCGCGGTGACAACGCCGGAATCGAAGCCGTCTTCGGGCGTTGCTCGGGGGACGAATCTGCGCACCAGATAGCCAATAGCACAGAACCATGCCCACATGCCGGCCACGAAGAGCCAGGTGTAATCCAGCCCGAGCACGTGAGACAACCATGCGGAAAAACCGGTCACACCCAGCATTAATGGGCCGGCAGATGCCAACGCGAGCGTGGGACGTAGCCCACTGGCCCAACCGAGAACTGCGCCTGGGACCAGCAGGATGAAGACGGCAACCGCAATGGCAGCGAGCATGGGACTCCTGACGGATAAGAGAATTGAATTAGTCCAATAATACCTGTGGGTTAGTTCGGCACTTGGGACGCGAGCGCCTAAGATTTGAAGAAGGACTGATGGGACTTCAGCCGCTGTAAAACCCAAGCGCGAATCTGCGCGGGACTTGAAGCGAGCTCGGTGCGGACCAGGAAAGGAGAGGACATCCCCAGTGAAAAACGGCGAGAGCGATAACAAGCGGCACCAGATGGCCGATTTGGAAGCCATCGCACGGAGTCTGCAGAACGACCCTGGCACTGCTGTCAATGTCCCAGTGGTCGTGACTTCCGGTGTCATTGTTGCGTTTATCGTGCTGTCTTTTGCCTACGCGTGGCCACTGTGGATTTCCCTCGGACTCATTGTTCTGCTGGGAGTCGTGATGGTCGTGTCCTACACCCGCAGGCCACCCGTAGCTCCGCTCGAGTTGACCCAGGGGGAGCGTGAGCGTGTTCGCCGTGTTCTCTCCGAACACGGCATCCGCCCAGCTGTCTCGTTGGTGCGCGCACTGTACCCCGAGGAATCGCCAGCCGCTGCGGCGCGCACCGTCAAATTGCTATCCGATCGAATGCTTGTGGAGCAAGGGGACGAGGGTCGTCGGGGCTAGCGTTTGGTAGTCGGTTTCCCGCAAAAGCCCGTCGTGTTGTCGAAACGGGTACGCCGTCGACTCTCCACTGCGGGCCTCGCGCTAGACTTATTGGCTATGAGTGAAAGCAAGGGTCCTGAAGCAACTAATCCTGCACCGAGTGCTCGTAAGCAGCGCGTTCTGTCCGGCATTCAGCCGACCGCAGATTCCTACCACCTGGGCAACTACCTGGGTGCATTGAAGAACTGGATTAATCTGCAGGATGACTTCGATGCTTACTACTTCATTCCAGACCTGCACGCCATCACTGTCGAGCAGAATCCGAAGGAGCTGCGTCAGCGCACTATCGCAGGTGCCGCACAGCTGATTGCACTCGGTATTGATCCGGAGAAGTCGGTTCTCTTCGTGCAGTCGCATGTGCCCGAGCACGCGGAGCTCGGATGGGTGTTGACTTGCTTGACTGGCTTTGGTGAAGCCAGCCGTATGACGCAGTTCAAGGACAAGTCCTCTCGTCAGGGCGCGGAACATACCTCCGCTGGTTTGTTCGCGTACCCGATGCTGATGGCTGCCGACATCTTGCTTTACCGCCCACAGCTGGTGCCGGTGGGGGAGGATCAGCGCCAGCACCTCGAACTGACGCGTAACCTGGCGCAGCGTTTCAACTCCCGCTACAAGAAGACCTTCGTGGTGCCGGATCCACACATCATGGAAGGCTCCGCGAAGATTTACGACTTGCAGGATCCGACCTCGAAGATGAGCAAGTCGGGTGCAAATCCGAAGGGCATTATTAACCTCTTGGACGACCCGAAGGTCTCCGCCAAGCGCATTCGCTCGGCCGTTACCGACAATGACGGAGAGATCCGCTTCGACCGTGAGAACAAGCCGGGCGTTTCCAACCTGCTGGTCATTCAGTCGGCGTTGACCGACAAGCCTGTCGACGAGCTCGTTGCCGGCTACGAAGGCGCTGGCTACGGCCAGCTGAAGGCCGATACCGCAGATGCGCTGGAGGCATTCACCACGCCACTGCGTGCACGCTATGAGGAGCTCATGGCTGATCGCGGTGAGCTGGAACGGATCCTAGCCGAAGGCGCAGACCGCGCCCGTGAAGTTGCCGCCAAGACACTTGCAGATGTGTACGAGCGCGTCGGGTTCCTGAAGGCCGCCAACCGGTAATTCAGCTGTAGACTCTGCGCTTCAGTCTCCGTACCGAAAGCTGGCACGTTAAGGTAGGGGACATGGCAACCTCTACTCAAAAAGATCCGAAGAGAACGGACCGCTATGGCATCGAGCGTGTACACGCCGATGAACCGAGCGCAATCGACCGCCTCCGCGAAAAGTGGGCGTGGTTCGATCACGTTATGCGGATGCAGGAGCGCTACTCCGAGCAGGGCGGTAACTTTTTTGCCGCCGCTGTCACGTACTTCTCCGTGCTGTCGATTTTCCCCCTAATCATGACGGCATTTGCCATCCTCGCGCTTGTGTTGCGTGGCAATGAGCAGCTGCTTGAGCAAATCCAGTCCGCTATCACCGACTCCATCGATGGGTCGATGGGCGACACCATCAACGCAATTATCGAAGGCGCGATCGATCAGGCAGGTGGCGTCTTCACCGTCGGTTTCATTGCCACCCTGTGGTCGGGGCTTGGTTGGATGGGCAACCTCTCCAACGCAGTGACACAGCTGTGGAAGCGCCCGCTAGGCGCTAGCAACTTCGTGATCGGAAAGGTTCGCGACCTGCTGCGTCTGCTGGGCATGCTGGTTATGATCCTGCTGACCTTCGCTGTCACTGCAGCCGGCTCTTCCGGACTGACCCAGTCCCTGCTGGACAAGATTGGTCTGGCCCATGTTCCGGGAATCACTATCATTGCGGGATTGATTGCCATCGCCATTGGTCTCGTCGCCAACTGGCTGCTGTTCTTCTGGATGCTCGCTTTTCTGCCACGCGGGGGCGCCCCGTTCCGCTCTGCGGCAAAGGGTGCGATTATCGGTGCGATTGGCCTTGAGGTTGTCAAGCAGCTCGGTAGCGTTTTCTTCTCCAACGCCCTGTCGAACCCGGCCGGTGCAGTTTTCGGTCCGGTCATCGGTTTGATGGTCGTTTTCTACCTCATCTGGCGCATCACTATGTACGCCACCGCCTGGACCGCGACGACCGAAGAAGCGCTTGCCGACGAGGAGCTGGATGCACCTGCTCCTGCTGTCATTAACGTCCGTGCGGAAGCGGCCAACCCGTCCGGATTGAACCGCCTGCTCGGTTCGAAATAATTAGCCTCGATCGCGTCTGCCGAAGCGGTAGGTGACCATCGCAATCAATGCGATGACACCTACGATGGCAGCGCTGACAGTAATTTTTAGCCCGGTTCCTGTTGACTCGTTGTCCAGGATATCGGGCAATTTTTCTACCAACTTATCCTCAGTCGCTTCCGCTTCGAGGACACCGACAGAGCTGTCCTGCGGTGCCGCGAAGCCGGCGTCGAGAAGCGATGCCGCCTGCTCCCAGGGGCGCGGTGAATCCTCCACAGTGACGTCGAGAACGATGACGCCGAGACGACGGCCATCGCGCTCAGCCACCCCAGCGAAGGTATGACGGGCATCGTCGGTAAAACCGGTCTTGCCTCCAAGGGCGCCGGGGTAGTCCTGGGCAATCAGCTGATTGTCGTTGGCGATTTCGAAGTCATCGACCTCGAGAGCCTTGTCTCCGGGGATGGTGGCCAGGCGGGTGGCCGAGAGCTTGCGATAAATCTCATTGTTGAATGCGTGCTGGAAGAACAGTGACATGTCGTATGCCGACGTCATCTGTCCCGGAGCATCGAGACCAGTCGGGTTGACCACTCGCGTATCCGTCGCCCCCAACTTCTTTGCCAGGGCATTGACCTTCTCTGTGGTCTTATCCATGCCACCAAGTTCGCGAGCCAAGGCGTGGCCGGTGTCGTTGCCGGAGTTAAGCAGCAGACCAGTCAGGAGCGTTTCTACCGAGTAGTTCACGTCCTCGACGATGCCGACACGAGAGCCCTCCATGTTCGCGTCCTCGAAGGTCGCCTTGACTGGAGTGTCGAGCTTCAAATTCTCGATTGCCTCCATCGCCAGCAGCACCTTAATAATCGATGCCGGACGGTAGCGGCCGTGCGGGTCCTTCGCCGCAAGGACATCGCCGGATTTCAAATCGAACACCGTCCATGCAGAGGCGGAGAGGTCCTTCGGAACGTCAAACCCCTCACCGCTGACAATGCCGCAGGCGGACATCTTGCTACCTCCAGCCGGCTTTTGAGGAACCGGAAGTGGAGCGGGAGATGTTTCGCCGGGAGCCGGAACCTCAGAGGAATCCACTGGTGCTGGTGGAAGGGTCTTGTAGGGGCAGCCCTCCGTGTCACGGATATCAGGTGCGGGACCGACAATCGGGGCGTCGTCGGTAAGCGAGGTGCTCTGCGCCATGGCTGCGGGGGCGGTGCTCGGCAGAAGCAGAGCGCTGGTAGCTAGCAGCGTAACGGCAGATGAGAAGCGGCGAGAGGGAAACATGATGAAATAAGGGTAGTAAAACGTCACCCGAAATGACGTATTCGTCGTGTGTGGATGGGGGGAAAACGGGGGAGCGGAAGCCTTTGTACAAAGCAGAATTACGATTCACCGGCAGTGAAGTAGAAGCGGAGGGCACAGTACCGATAGTCTGGCCATTATGACTAATTCTTTGCACAGTGATGCTCAGTCTCTGGACACACAGTCTTCGGCATCGAATCTCGATGAGATGCGCAAGGTTGTCGCCAGCCTGCCCAAGGTACTGCTTCACGATCACCTCGATGGCGGCCTGCGCCCGCAGACCGTTATCGACCTGGCCGCGGACTGCGGTTACACCGATCAGTTGCCCACCACCGACGTGGATGAACTGGAGAAGTGGTTCATTGACACCGGCAACTCTGGCTCGTTGCCGAGCTACCTGACCGCCTTCGCGCACACCTGCGCCGTCATGCAGACCGCTGAGTCGCTGACGCGCGTTGCGCGTGAGGCCGTCGAGGATCTGGCCGCCGACAACGTCGTCTACGCTGAGCTGCGCCTGGCTCCGGAAAACCATTTGGAAAAGGGCCTGGATATGCAGGCTGTCATCGACGCACTGGTCGAAGGCCTGGCGCAGGGTGAAGCCCATGCCGCCGCTGAGGGAAAGCACATCACCGCACGTCTGCTGGTCTGTGCGATGCGCCAGAATGACAATTCCAAGGAAGTCGCACAGCTGGTCATCGACAACTACGGGAAGAACTCCGACGGGTACGTTGTCGGTTTTGACATCGCTGGACCGGAAAACGGCTTCCCACCGGCTAACCATGCCGAAGCATTCACCATGCTGCGGGAAAACCTCATTCCGGTCACCATTCACGCAGGTGAAGACGCCGGTGTGGATTCGTTGCAGGACGCTGTCGTGCAAGGTGCTCGCCGCCTGGGTCACGGCGTGCGCATCTACGAGGACTTCGGTGCTTCCCTCGAGGGCATCGAATGCCAGGAGGTTGCCTCCGCTATTCGTGACCGCCAGATTCCGCTGGAAATCTGCCCGACCTCCAACGTTCAGACTGGTGTCTGTGACAGCGTTGCGGATCACCCGTTCTCGCTTCTCGACGATATGAGTTTCGCCTGCACGGTCAACACGGATAACCGTCTGATTGGTGCGACTTCCATGACCCGGGAGTGCATGGAGTTGGTGGAGAACTTCGGTTACGGCTACAGCGAGCTGTTCGAACTGACCTCGAATGCGCTAAACAATGCATTCGTGGATCTGCCGACCCGCGAGCACATCATGGACACCATTATTTACCCCGCTTACCTGCAGCTTATCGACAACAGCGACGAGGACATCGAAACTGATGTCAACGGTGCGGGTTTCGGTGCCGAAGATGAGCTGAACCTGACGCTGGACTAGCCAGCGCCGGCCAGCTTTGCTGGGAGGAGCTAGATCTTGGTCGTGAACCGAGCGGCCAAGTCCTTCTCCAGCTGCCTCCAGCCCTCGGCCTCATCGTCGTAAGGCGGAACTGGCTCGGACATTTCTCCGGTGTCCAGCAGGAAGTTCAGCAGCCACTGCAGCTGCTGGTTGCCCGCCAGTACCTCGTTCACGGCATCATCTCCAGCCCAGTCAGCGGCGTCTGCGAGTAGCTCGTACGCGCGGGCGAGCTGGGCGGTGTCCACGGCGTTCGGGCCCTTTTCAATGTCCTCGGCCAGACCGGTAAACGAATACTCATTGTCCTCGTGCACTACGGCCTCCAGTTCACCTGCGTTGGCCGCGGTGATGATTTCATCCCACGTCGTCAGCGCCGACATGTCGTGATGCTTGTGCTCCAGCAGCCAACGCACCATCGTGCGGGGCTGTGAGAACGTGTGAATCTCACCGGCGCTGCCCAGGAATAGCGGGCGACGCCCCATGTAACAACGCAAGGTGTAGAGCGTGCGGCCAGCGATGGAGATCTTGATCGGGTCGATGCCAGCGTTGGCCCACACCGTCTGGTCGTACGGATCGCCGGCGGTCTCCTCTGCGGACTTCTTTTCCTCTTCGCGCTTCTTCTCCGCTGCTTCACGACGCTCACGCTCCGCGGCCTCCGCTTCCTTTAATGCGGCTGCAGCAGCGGTTTCAGACTCTTCATCGATGCTCGGAGTATTTGCGCCGATGGCGTCGATAGCGTCAATGCAATTGTCCCAGTTGGTCAAGATGACATTGCCGATAGCCGACCACTGAGCGGCGCCACTGCCCTGGAAATGATCAGCACCATTTTGTGTGGCAGCCAGGACAGAGTGAGAGGCGAACATCTGGTTGATCGGAGTGAGATCCGCGATTGCACCAATCGCGCGAGTGATGGCAAGAATGCGATCTGCGCGCGAAACATGGTCGTAGTCGGCCCGGCCGGCCAGAATCTCTGGCAGCCCAATCAGGTCATAGCGGTGGCGTGGCGCCGCGATGGCAGCTCCCGGTAGCTGCTGGTTGAAGTTGCGCCAGCTGGGGTGCTGCGTGAAGTCGTGAGGAGCATCCGACTGTAGGAAAGCCAGGAGCTTTGCCGCCGATGAGAACAAATAGATGTCATCACCGCGGCCGAGCAGAGCCTGCCACTCGGAGCCACCCTCACGCCAGCTTGGAGCCCACAACGTGTAAAAGGTGCCCGAGGTCAGCTCGAGTTCGATAGGAACGATGCCTTTCCTGGCCATAGTTTTCGTCGCAGCCCTTCTGCTTGTCGGTGATTATTAAAACTCAAAAATTGTCATACCTGCAGCGCCCCCACGGGTGGCAAGTTTGCGTATTCCTATCTTAGAAGTTTTACGACGCAGATACCCACCGCACTATCCGGTCGGACGGTAGAACCCCTTAAACGGCATGCCGATGTTGGTCGTACGCACGGGGTTTACCTGCACCGGATCGCCCGCTTCGACCATCTTTCCGTCACCGATGACCATGGCGACATGGCCGTCCCACACTGCAAGATCGCCAGGTAGCAGTTCATCCTGGCTCACCTGTCTGCCGACGGCCTGTGCTTCTGCCGTGCGGGGAATATCAACACCAGCTTGCCCGTAGGCCCAGTGCGTTAAGCCTGAACAATCGAGCGCCTGCCCCGGCGTATTTCCGCCCCAACCATAGGGCGTTCCGACGGCACTCAGTGCAGCCTTCACCGCAGCTTGGGCCTCTGGTGTGGGCGCGCCAGCTCCAGCATCCGCAGGTACCGGCGCGCTGCCCGAATCGGACGACGCCTCCGAACCATCTGCAGCGTCGGTAGCGCTAGCCGATCCTGGGGTGTTCGTAGACGTAGAAGCGAGGGCGGCTTGAGTGGTACCTGGGGCCTCCAACTGTGCCGAGTGAGGTGGGGTAGGGGTGTCCACCGCGGTACTCGCTTGCTGTATCAGCGACTGCACCAGAGGTCGCAGTTCTTGCTCTAGTTTCATGAGCCGCGCAATGGCCTGGGAGATCGCGGAACTGGCCGCTGAGGCTAGGCTGGCGCCGGTCGCGGCGAGACCAGCGGGCCCCGCAGCCGTCGCAGTCAACGAGCCCATGGCGGAAGTGACAAAATCCATGGCGATCCGGGCCAAATCAGTGGCCGCTGACATTACTGAGGCCAGCCCCTTGGCAATGTCACTGTCAATGGTTCCGGCGCGAGTTTCCAAGTCGGCTGCCGCATTTGCAGCCCGTTTGAGACTTGTTCCCGCGGCCCCTGCTCCGGAACCAGCACCATCGCCCCAGTTGCGGTCAACGGAATCTGCCACTGAGCGCCAGGCGGTACTCGCGGCGGGTATTGCGGCCCCGTCAAGTCCTGCCAGTGCGGGTGCGATGGCAGGACTTAGCTGTTGTGCAATCGCGGTGGGGACCTCCGTAAGTAGATTGGTGGGAAGCATCACGCACCGCCCATTCCGCGAGTTGCAACGGCTCCCATTTTCGGTGAGATGGACTGCAGCGCATATGCGCCGGCATCTTCAGCAGTGGACACCGCAGAGACAAGAGCGTTCAGTGCACGAGCAGCGCTGGTGCCGTACTCATTCAGCTCAGCTACATGCTCATGCTGGCGCTGTAGAGCAGTGGCTGCAGCGTGACAGAAGGGCCCAGCAAACGGGACGTCGCCAAGCGAGAGCAGTGCGCTGATGCCCAAGTCAGCGCCGCTGACCTGCTGCGACAACGCGTCAAGGCGCGTGGCATCGGCAGAAATAAGCTCTGGCGCCAGCGTAAAGACTGAGTCATTCCCGCTAGTGGTCGGAGAGAGAAACGATTGGCTGTGGGAACTGTGTGGTGATGGACGGGACAATGTTGACGGCCTCTCTAGGAAATTCGCGTGTGGTTCAACACTCAGTGCTGTGGCTGAACGGCTAGCGGGGTTCGGACGGCGGCTGAGCGGCAAGTGGTTTGGTAGTAAGCGGGCTTACGCAAATGGGGCGCAGTAAAAAGCCCTCGTATTGTTAGGCGCGAAAAAGGCCGATTCGGTTCCATCTTTTTTGGGAACGCGTTTTCAGAAACTTGCGATGCCGGCACCAGAGCGGCAAAAGCAAAGCAATGTATTTTGGAAGGCATGGAGATTACCGTTGTCAACCATCCCTTGGCACAGTCACGTTTGACCATTCTGCGCGACGCGCGCACTGATAACGCGGGCTTCCGTGCGGCACTCGCCGATCTGGGCGCAATGCTGATTTACGAGGCAAGCCGGGAGCTGCCCGTCGATAACTTCGATGTTCAGACCCCAATCACTACCGCGCCGGGTTACCGTCTGCAGGATCCGCCGATTATTGTTCCCGTCATTCGTGCGGGGCTTGGCATGATCGATCCGTCGCTGTCGATGATTCCGGATGCGCAGGTGGGCTTTATTGGCTTGGCTCGTAATGAGGAAACTCATGAGCCGGTGCCGTACCTCGAGGCGCTGCCGGAGGATCTGTCCGGGCGCACTGTCTTCCTGGTCGACCCGATGCTGGCAACCGGCGGTTCACTGCTGCATGCCCTGAAGCTGTTGGCGGATCGCGGAGCGGACAACATCACGGCCGTGTGCATCATTTCTGCACAGCAGGGTGTCGACGCCTTGAAGGAATCCGGTTTCCCGGTGCGTCTTGTCACCACTGTGGTGGACCCGGATCTTAACGAGGATGCCTACATTGTGCCGGGGTTGGGAGATGCGGGCGACCGTCTCTACGGTCCCCGCAACATTGATCTTTAAATTAATCTCTTAGGCAGTTCCCCAGGCTTCTGCCGCGTACTTCTTGACGACCTCGTTGTCCTTGGTCACAAGAACTCCGTCGGGGGACATCTGGTACTTGTACGAGCCGTTTTGTGCAACAACGCGGTCGCCCTCATCGACGATGATGTCCATCGATCCGGAACCCTGTGGTGTATCCGAGCGGTAGTACTTCTCGCCGGAGCGCGTCTCACAAGCAGCAGCCTTAATTCCCTGTTCAGCGGCGATAACAGCAAAGGCGCGGTCACCGTTGTCGCAGCGTGCGGAGCTGCCCACGAAGCCCAGGCCGTCCAAGTCGGAGCGGCCAGTGCCGAAGTCCTGTCCCTCCGGAGCTGTTGTCGGCTCAGAGCTCGTCGTCGTGGATGGCGAAGACGTGGTGCTCGGCGTGCTTGACGACGAGGACGATGTCGAAGTGCTCGGCGTGCTTGACGACGTCTCGGAGGACTTCGACGTAGTTGTCGTCGTGGTGGTCGTCTTGCTCGTAGAAGTCGAACTCGTCGAGGACGGCGGTGTCGAACTGGGCGACGTCGGCTGCGAGGAGGAGGGGACCTCCGGACGCTGGGGCTCATCACTATTGTTCAGCGACAGGCCGATGGCGATGCCGATGACGACCACGAGTGCGGTGGCCACGATGATGATGGGGATGCTGAGAGACTTAGGTGTGCCATTGCCGGACATGCCTAATATCATCGCAGACTTCCTCAAAATGTGAAACATCTGATAATTGAAGGGGTCAAAGTGAAAGAAGTGGCCCCTGGTCATGTGTACGTCTGGCGCTGATATTCAAACGCTTGCCGGCCACTGCTGTCGCTGGCGCAGTCGTCGGTAGGCCTCTTGTTACGGCCTGTCGGTGGAGCGCTTACACTGGAGAATTGTGATTGAGGAGTTTATTAAGCACTGGTGGGCCGAGCACGCGAACGAGATTCTCGAGTGGCGGCGGCATCTTCATGCGCACCCAGAGCTATCTCACATGGAGCACGCCACCACGGCTTTTGTGGAGGAGAAGCTGCGTGCTGCAGGGCTGAAACCAGTGCTGTTTCCCAACACCGGCTTGATGGTCGACATTGGTGAAGATGAACTCGCCGGTAGCGAAGCCGGAGGTGAATTGCCGGGGCGTCTCGCTTTCCGCGGCGATATAGACGCGCTTCCAATTACAGAGACCACGGGGCTGGAGTTTGCCAGCACCAACGATGGCGTCATGCACGCCTGCGGGCATGATTTTCACACCACGATTACGCTCGCGACGGCTCTGGCTATGGCTGAGTACCACGAGAAGCACACGTTGCCGACGCCGCTGCGTTTCATTTTCCAACCCGCCGAGGAGGTCATGGTTGGCGGTGCACCCGAGGTTATCGCTGCCGGTGCGCTCAATGGCGTTGAGCGTATTTTTGCCGTCCACTGTGAGCCGAAGCTGCGCGTCGGTCACGTCGGCGTTCGAACAGGTGCCATCACCTCTGCGGCCGACACGTTGGAGATTCAGGTGCATGGCCCGGGCGGGCATACTTCCCGTCCGCAGATGACAGCCGATGTTGTCTATGCGCTGGGCAAATTGATTGTCGATTTGCCCGGCTTGCTGTCACGACGCGTCGACCCACGCACTGGCACCGTGCTCACGTTCGGCTCCGTTCACTCCGGGTATGCACACAACGCGATTCCGTCGGAAGGCAGCGTCAGCGGCACCCTGCGCACCGCGGACATCAAGACCTGGCGCGACATCGATCCACTGGTTCGCGAACTCATTGAACAAGTCCTCGCCCCGACCGGCGCAGAGTGCACCATCAATTACGAGCGTGGCGTGCCGCCTGTGCTTAACGACGAATACTGCACCGCCCTGATTGCGGAAGCAGTGCGACGAGTGGACGAGAATGCTGTCATTCAGGCCCCACAGTCGTCCGGTGGCGAGGACTTCGGTTGGTATCTCGAGCACGTCCCGGGCGCGATGGCCCGCTTGGGCTGCTGGTCCGGCCGCGGCGACAAGCACGATTTGCACCGAGATGACCTAATCGTGGACGAGCGTTGCCTGGGCGTTGGTGTGAAACTCTTCGCTGGCATTGTTGCTCGCTATGAGGACGGCGCGCAGTCAACCATGACTGTCCGTTAGACTATGGGGGCAAAGCGGGGAAAATGCCTCCCGCGGTAGTTACATTGTGATATCCACGGCAACTTTGGAGGATTTGTGGCACAGAGGATCGTAATCATTGGCGGCGGCCCAGCCGGCTACGAAGCAGCGCTGGTTGGCGCCAAGTACGGTGCTGAAGTCACTGTGGTTGAGGATGCCGGGATGGGCGGTTCTTCCGTCCTGTGGGATTGCGTTCCCTCTAAGGCCTTCATCGCGGCGACGGGCGTTCGTACCGATATGCGTCGTGCGGACGAGATGGGTCTGCGTCCGGACTTTTCCCAGCGCAAAATCGACTTCACTGCGGTCAACGAGCGCGTTAAGCGCCTGGCTCAGCAGCAGTCCGACGATGTTCGCGCGCAGATGGAGCGTGAGGGCATCAAGATGCTGCAGGGCCGCGGTCGCCTCGATGACCACGACCCGGGCCGTGTAACTCACTACGTCACCGTCGACTTGCTCGAGGGCGGCGAGGTCACTCTTGAAGCCGACCTGGTGCTGGTCAGCACCGGTGCGTCCCCGCGCATTCTGCCGGGTGCGATTCCTGATGGTGACCGTATTCTGACCTGGCGTCAGGTCTACGAACTGGAGGAGCTGCCGGAGCACCTCATTGTGGTCGGTTCCGGTGTGACTGGTGCTGAGTTCGTATCCTCGTTCACCGAGCTGGGTGTGAAGGTCACCATGGTCGCCTCGCGTGATCGCATCCTGCCGCACGAGGATGCCGACGCTGCAGATGCCCTAGAGGAAGTCCTACTGGAGCGCGGTGTGGACGTTGTTAAGAACGCCCGCTGTGATCTTGTCGAACGCACGGAGGACGGCGGCGTTCGCGTCGTCACTTCCGACGGCCGTGAGGTCTTCGGTTCCCACGCGTTGATGACCGTCGGTTCGATTCCGAACACCGCGGATATGGGCCTGGAAGCAAGTGGCGTAAAACTGACTCCTTCTGGCCATATTCACGTCGACCGTGTTTCCCGTACCAACGTGCCGGGTATCTACGCTGCCGGTGACTGCACCGACTTGTTCCCGCTGGCTTCCGTTGCAGCTATGCAGGGCCGTATTGCGATGTACCACGCCCTCGGTGAAGGCGTATCTCCGATTCGCCTGCGCACCGTTTCGTCGGCAGTGTTCACCCGCCCAGAGATTGCGACTGTCGGTGTCTCCCAGGCTCAGATTGAGTCCGGTGAGGTCTCCGCTCGCGTTGAGGTTTTCCCACTGGCAGGTAACCCGCGTGCGAAGATGCGCTCGCTGCGCCACGGTTTCGTCAAGCTGTTCTGCCGTAAGAACTCCGGCATGATTATCGGTGGTGTGGTGGTCGCTCCGACCGCCTCGGAGCTGATTCTGCCAATTGCGGTGTGTGTTTCCAACCAGCTCACCGTCGATGACCTGGCAAGTTCCTTCTCTGTCTACCCGTCGCTGTCTGGCTCGATTACTGAGGCTGCTCGTCAGCTGATGGCACACGACGATCTGGACTAATACTGGTATCGCGACTGGCAGCATGACCGGTCGTATTCATACTTAAAAAGCCGAGCCCCGAAAGTGGGGCTCGGCTTTTTAAATACTTAGCTTGTTAATTACTTGCCGGAAAGCTCAGCGTACTTAGCGGTGACTTCCTCAACCGACGGATTCGTGGCGTGCACGCCATCGGAGTACAGCACAGTCGGAACAACGCGGTTGCCATCATTGACGGACTCAACCCACTTCGAAATGTCGTCGTGCTTTTCGACATCCCAAGCCTCAAACGGAGTGCCGTTTTCCTTCAGGCCAGCAATAAGGTTCTGGCAGAAAGGGCACCAGGACGCAGCGTAAATGGTCACGTGTTCGGTGGTCTGTGGAGTCTTCACATCAGTCATACTTAGGTCAACGCGCGGACCAAGGCCGATATTCCATTGAGCAATACTTTCGCCGGGCAGTAGTCCCGCCTCAGAGCTTTGCTGGACAGGCTTCCAAGCTAATCCTCTAGCCGCCGCCACGTGCAGAAGCGGTAGCGTAGGCCGGTCGTTGACGTCTGCCACGGACCATCCTCGACGCGAACCCAGTCGTAGAGGTCGGGAGCCATGACCGGTACCGGGACGCTGACATCAGTATCAATGTCGGTGACCACGCATTCGTCGGCAAGCGAAAGTGCGTCACGATAGACGCGCCCGCCTCCGATTACCCACGCTGCAGGTTCGTCGGCGACGGCTGCGAGCGCGGCTTCGAGGCTGGTTGCGGACTCGGCGCCGGGGAAATCGGACACGGAGCGTGAAAGGACGATGTTTCGACGACCGGGGAGTGGTCGGAACTTGGGATTCAGCGAGTCCCACGTGCGACGCCCCATGATGACCGGTGCGCCCATCGTCGTTGTTTTGAAATGCTGAAGATCTTCAGGCAGATGCCAGGGCATAGTCGCACCGTCGCCGATAATGCCGGCTCGAGACTGCGCCCAGATCATCCCTACAAACGGGGGTCTTGCGCTGGTGGAAGCGGTGGACTCGTTCATGTCGACACTCACCTTTCGCTGACTTAGACAGCCACCTGACCGCGAATCAGAGGATGCGGGTCGTAGCCGATGACCTCAATGTCCTCGTAAGCGTAGTCGAAAATGCTGTCGGCCTTCCGAAGCTTCAGCGTGGGGTAGGGGCGCGGCTCACGGGAGACCTGCAGTTCGCACTGTTCAATGTGGTTGTCGTAGATGTGGCAATCACCACCGGTCCAGATGAACTCACCAACATCCAAGCCCGCCTGCTGCGCCATCATGTGCGTCAACAGTGCATAGGAAGCAATGTTAAACGGCACGCCCAGGAACATGTCCGCGCTGCGCTGGTAGAGCTGGCAGCTGAGCTTGCCATCCGCGACGTAGAACTGGAACAGCAGATGGCACGGCGGCAGCGCCATATTGGAAATCTCGGAGACATTCCAGGCGCTGACGATGTTGCGGCGGCTATCCGGGTTGGACTTCAAAGTCTCCAGCGCCTGTGCAATCTGGTCGATGTGGTGCCCATCTGGAGTGGGCCAGGAGCGCCACTGTACGCCATAGACTGGGCCGAGGTCGCCGTTGTCGTCTGCCCACTCATCCCAAATAGTCACCCCATGATCCTGGAGCCACCGGACGTTTGAATCGCCGCGGAGGAACCACAGCAGCTCGTACACGATGGACTTCAGGTGCACCTTCTTAGTGGTGATCAGTGGGAAGCCCTCGCTCAGATCAAAGCGCAGCTGGCGGCCGAACACTGAGCGAGTGCCCGTGCCAGTGCGGTCTGATTTAGCTGCTCCGTCAGCGAGAATTTCGCGCAGCAAATCCTCGTACGGAGTCTTAATGCCCTGATGAGCCTGTGTCGTGATGTCAGTGGAGTCGGTCATAGCCGCCCTAGCTTACCTACTTCTGCTCTTGATCCTTGAATTCCTTTACCAGTGCCAGAATCTCCTCCGACAGGTCCGGTCGGCAGAACAGCATATCCGGCAGGAAAGTATCGACATTATTGTAGGTCGGCGCGGAGCCGTCTAGGCGGCTGACAAAAAGTCCTGCGGATTTAGCGACACCAACCGGCGCTGCCGAGTCCCACTCGTACTGACCACCGTCGTGGATGTAGGCGTCGTAGTCACCGAGCAGCACGTGCATTGCCTTCGCACCAGCGGAGCCCATCTCCACCAGCTCCATGCCTAGCTTGTCAGCGACGTACTTCGCCACAGCCGGTGGGCGAGTACGCGATACGACAATCTTGCCCGCACGCGGCCCCTGCACAGCCTTGGCCTCACCCGTGTGGAAAACCTGGCCGTGATCCGGCAGACCAACAGCAGCGTGGGTCGGCTGACCGTCCTCTACTAGAGCGACATGAACTGCCCAGTCCTGGCGCCCCGAAGCGAACTCACGCGTGCCATCGAGTGGGTCAATAATCCACACCCGCTTTGAGTCCAGGCGCTCACGGTTATCCGCGGCTTCCTCCGACAGCAGTCCGTCGTCCGGACGGTGCTGCTCTAGTACGCGGGCAATCCACTCCTGTGCCAGTGCGTCGCCGGCATCTCCCAGAATGCGGCCACGCAGCAGGCCTACGTTGCGGACACCCTTGAGAATTTCACTGGCGCCCACGGCAAGTCGATAGGCAAGAACATCATCTTCAATGTAGGCAGACATGACTTAGATACTATTCGCTTTTTCCCGACCCCGCTTTACGACGGGATGCCGCGCCCCATCCTCACCGCAACCGAGTGGCCATACAAATAACAACAGCCCGCCCGCAGCGAGAATCAGTTCAAGCCGAAGGCGGACTCTTAGCTATCTAGGCCAATTGGCCAGAAGACGTTAGCGCTTGTCGCGGTACCACGTCAGCAGCGCATCGGTAGAAGCGTCGCCAGAATTAGGCGCCACTTCACCGGTAACTGCAGGCAACAGGTCACCAGCCTGCTGCTTGCCCAGCTCGACGCCCCACTGGTCGAAGGAGTTCAGGCCCCAGACAATGCCCTCGACAAAAGTAATGTGCTCGTAAAGTGCAATCAGCGCACCGACAGCGTCCGGGGTCAGTTCCTCAGCCATGATGGTCGTAGTCGGACGGTTACCCGGCATGACTTTGTGCTCCACGAGCTCCTCAGCAATGCCCTCTGCGCGAATTTCTTCTGCGGTCTTACCGAAGGCCAGCACCTTGGTCTGTGCGAAGAAGTTACTCATCAGCAGGTCGTGCATGGAACCTTCGCCAGATGCCGTCGGCAGATCCTGGCGTGGGCGGGCAAAGCCGATGAAGTCAGCCGGAACCAGGCGAGTTCCCTGGTGAAGAAGCTGGAAGAAAGCGTGCTGGCCGTTCGTTCCCGGCTCACCCCAGAAGATTTCTCCGGTGTTGTAGTCCACCCTCTTGCCGTCGGTACGCACGGACTTACCGTTCGATTCCATGGTGAGCTGCTGAAGGTACGCCGGGAAGCGAGAGAGATCCTCGGAGTAGGGCAGTACGGCATGCGACTGGGCGTCGAGGAAGTTTGAGTACCAGACATTCAGCATGCCCATCAGTACCGGCATGTTCTGCTCCAGCGGAGCGTTGAGGAAGTGCTCATCCATTGCTCGGAAGCCCTGCAGGAAGCGCATGAAGTCCATCGGGCCGACGACGGCCATGATGGACAGGCCGATGGCGGAGTCGACGGAGTAGCGGCCGCCGACCCAGTCCCAGAAGCCAAACATGTTCTCAGTGTCGATGCCGAATTCAGCGACCTTTTCGGCATTCGTGGAAACGGCAACGAAGTGCTTGGCGACGGCTTCTTCGCTACCCAGTTGCTGGATAAGCCAGCGGCGAGCTGCGTGAGCGTTGGAGAGCGTCTCCTGCGTGGTGAAGGTCTTGGAAGCGACAATAAACAGCGTGGACTCCGGATCGACCTCATCCAGAACCGCCTGCAGGTCAGATGGGTCAACATTAGAGACAAAGCGGGCATCAATGCCGGCAGTGGCGTAGGTGCGCAGCGCCTTGGTCACCATTGCCGGGCCCAAGTCGGAGCCACCGATGCCGATGTTGACCACAGTCTTAATAGTGTGACCCGTGTATCCCAGCCAGTCTCCACTGCGGAGGCTGCGAGCAAAGTCGCGCATGCGGCCGAGCACCTCATGCACGTCGGCAGCAACATCCTGGTCGCCGACGGTCAGATTTTCCTCTGCTGGCAGGCGCAGCGCTGTGTGCAGCACGGAGCGGTTTTCAGTGGTGTTGATCTTGTCACCGCGGAACATCTTCTCGCGTGCTTCTTCGATGCCAGCGGCGCGAGCGAGCTCAACCAGCTCGGCAAAACCGTCGAGGCACATCAAGTTCTTGGAAAGGTCAACGTGGAGAGTGCCCGCATCGAAAGTCAGCTTCTCAGTGCGGCCATCTTCATTGGCGAAAAGCTCACGCAGCGAGGTGGCGCGAACATTGTCCACGCGCTTAGCCAGCTGAGCCCACTGTTCGGTTGCGGTGATATCTACAGTCATTCCTGCTCCCAGGTGAGTTTTGACGAAATGCACTTTATACCTCCCCAGACTAGTTGCGTTTTGGCGCTCTCGCCGGGCGACAGTATTCGATCAGGCGTGACCACAATCTGCTGGCAGCTCGATTCCGCGGTGCCTATGCTCCGCCTATGCGCCGACCATCCGTCGACTATCCGCCACCTACGAGTCCCTAGCCCGCTTCAGCAAAGGCACCTACCCTGGAAAATATGACTGATTTCACCCCTGATTACGACAACATC
Source organism: Corynebacterium sp. LK31 (assembly GCF_014335015.1). NCBI lineage: Bacteria > Bacillati > Actinomycetota > Actinomycetes > Mycobacteriales > Corynebacteriaceae > Corynebacterium > Corynebacterium sp. LK31. The sequence goes on from NZ_PDGW01000025.1 coordinate 26,757, forward strand.
CTCAAAGATGTCCCCACAGGCCTTCTCCTCGGCGGCGAGTTCCGTCCCGCGTCGAATGGTGAGACCTTCGATGTCGTTAACCCCGCGACAGATAAGCCGCTGGTCCAGGTCGCCTCCGCCACAGAGGAGGACGCCAGGCAGGCGCTTGACGACGCCGTCGCAGCCCAGAAGGAGTGGAAGGTAACCCCGCCCCGCAAGCGCAGCGAGATTCTTTACCGCGCTTTTGAACTCATCCGTCGGGATGCAGACAAGTTGGCCCAGCTGCAGTCCCTGGAGATGGGCCGTGCGTTGCCGGATTCCAAGGCTGAGGTCGGCTACGGTGGCGAGTTTTTTCGTTGGTTCGCTGAGGAGGCCGTGCGTATCTCCGGCGATTACCGAATTTCTCCGAGCGGAACCTCGCGCGTCGCGGTGATTAAGCAGCCGGTCGGCCCGGCTTTGGCTATTACGCCGTGGAATTTCCCGCTGGCTATGGGTACCCGCAAGATCGCCCCGGCACTCGCCGCCGGCTGCCCGGTCATTATTAAGCCGGCGTCCAAAACTCCGCTGACCATGCTCTACCTGGGCAAACTGCTTATCGAAGCCGGTGTCCCCGCAGGCGTAATCTCCGTGCTGCCAACAGGACACTCAGCCAACGTTTCGGCCCTGCTTTCCGATGACCGCCTGCGCAAGTTCACCTTCACCGGTTCCACCGAAGTTGGCCAGATGCTCGCTGCGAAGGCCGCGGAAACTTCGATGAAAGTTTCCCTTGAGCTCGGCGGGAATGCTCCGTTTGTCATTCTCTCTGATGGTGATGTTGATAAGGCTGTGCAGGCAGTCAGTGACGCCAAGCTCCGCAATGGCGGCCAGGTGTGTATCGCCCCGAATCGCTTTATTGTTCATGAATCCAAGAAGGATGCGTTCGTCGAAGGCGTCGTCAAGCGTTTTGCGGAGCTGAAGTTGGGCGAGGGTACCGATCCGGCGACGGACCTTGGGCCACTCGCGCTGCGTGATCAACAGGAAAAGGTTCGTGATCTGGTTGACGATGCGGTCAAGCGCGGTGCGAAAGTAGAGTGCGGCGGCAAGATCCCAGATCTCGGCGGCGCGCTTTCCGACGGCTACTTCTTCGAGCCCACAGTTCTGACCGATGTGCCCGAGGATGCGGATATTGTCCGCGAAGAGATTTTCGGTCCGGTGGTTGCAGTGACAACCTTCACGGACGATGAGCACGCGATTGAGCAGGCAAATGACACGATCTTTGGTCTGGCGGCGTATGTGTTCAGTGAGAACCTGACCAAGGCACTTGGTGCGGCAGAGGCATTGGAGTCCGGCATGGTTGCGGTCAATAAGGGCTCGCTGTCGGACCCGTCGGCGCCGTTCGGTGGTGTCAAGCAGTCCGGTCTTGGCCGTGAGGGCGGCTTCACCGGTATCAATGAGTTCCTAGAGGAAAAGCTGATTTCCCTGGAAGGCTAGCAGGACAGGTAGCTGGCGAGGGTTAGCCCAGGCGACCGCGTCCCATGCGCAGCAGCGCCGACGCGATTGCCGGGCCCTCTGGGCCAAGTGCGTCGCGGAACTCGTTGATGATCTGCACCTCTCGGCCGTGCACGAGACGCGTGCCGCCAGATCCCAGGCGGGTTTTGCCGACGGCCTTACTGATTGCGGTGCGGCGTTGAATGGCATCGATAATCAGCCCGTCAAGGCGGTTGATTTCCTTGCGGTACTGTTCGATCTCCGCGGAGCTCAACGGGTCATCGGTACCGGTGGGGGTGCGGACTTCAAAAGGGGATACTGCCGCCGCCTGCTGGCTGTGCTCGGCGCCGTCGGTGTTGTCGGTGTGTGCGGCGCGAGTGTCCGCAGGGTTTTCGCTCATAGTTCTTATTGTGCCAAAGGATTCGAACAGTCCAATCCGGGGGCTCGGCTACTGTAGTAGCCATCATGGGAAATGAAACTGGAATGCTGTTCGGGTCCTTCAATGCTGACGATGGACGTAGTGGCGATAGCCATGCTGGTTCGAACCACGGTGAGGCGGGCGGTGCTACGCCTGGCCGTGGTGGGTTCGGCCACTTCGCCAGCGCTGGTAGCAATAGCGCACCGAGTGACGCTGCCAGCTTTGGCGGCGGTTTTGGCGGTGGCTTCGAGCCCAGTTTTGATTCAGAGTCGCTGCTAGAGGGGCTTAATCCGCAGCAGCGCCAAGCAGTGGAGCACATTGGTTCACCACTGTTGATTGTGGCTGGAGCGGGTTCAGGAAAGACATCTGTGCTGACGCGCAGGATTGCATACCTGATCGGTGCGCGTGGGGTCCTGCCAAGCCAAATTTTGGCTATTACCTTTACCAATAAGGCCGCAGCCGAGATGCGCGAGCGTGTGGCGGGACTGGTCGGTGACCAGGCGCGGCGTATGTGGGTGTCCACGTTCCACTCCATGTGTGTGCGCATACTGCGCATGCAGCATGCGCTAGTACCGGGGCTTAATTCCAATTTCTCTATTTATGATTCGGACGACTCCCGGCGTTTGCTGTCCATTATCGCTAAGGACATGGACCTGGATGCCAAGAAGTTCACCGGCCGCGTGCTCTCGTCGCGTATCTCCAATCTCAAGAATGAGTTGATTGACCCGGAGAAGGCCCTCGCGGACGCGTCGACGACGCGCAATCCTTTTGATGACGTCGTTGCACGGGTTTACCTGGAGTACCAGACCAGGCTACGGGCGGCTAATGCCGTGGACTTTGACGATCTAATCGGTGAGGTCGTTCGGATTTTCACCAATCACCCGCAGGTTGCAGAGTATTACCGTCGCCGTTTCCGGCATGTGTTGGTGGACGAATACCAGGACACCAACCATGCGCAGTATGTTTTGGTCTCGACGCTCGTCGGCAAGCCCGGTGGAGATGTGCCTCCGAGTGAGCTGTGTGTGGTGGGCGATTCGGACCAGTCCATTTATGCCTTCCGTGGTGCGACTATTCGCAATATTGAGGAGTTTGAGAGGGACTATCCGGAGGCCACGTCGATTCTGCTGGAGCAAAACTATCGCTCGACGCAGACGATTCTGTCGGCGGCCAATGCGTTGATTGCGCGCAATGAGAACCGCCGGGAGAAGAAGCTGTGGACCGATCTCGGTGAGGGCGGCAAGATCAAGGGCTACGTGGCGGACAATGAGCACGATGAGGCTCGGTTTATCGCTAACGAGATTGAGCAATTGGTCGACTACGGGCCGTACTCGTATTCAGATGTGGCGATTTTCTACCGCACCAATAATTCCTCCCGTGCGCTAGAGGATGTCTTCATTCGTATGGGCGTTCCGTACACGGTGGTTGGTGGCACCAGGTTCTATGAGCGTAAGGAAGTACGCGATATTGTCGCCTACCTGCGCGTTATTGAGAACTTCGACGATGATGTTTCGCTGCGTCGCATTATCAATACGCCGCGCCGCGGAATCGGTGACCGTGCGGTGGCTCATGTGTCGCTCTATGCCGAGGACGAGAGGTGCTCGTTCGGCACGGCGCTACGTGCCGTAGCGGAGGGTAAGGTTCCGGCGGTGGCGGCGCGGAGTCGAAACGCGATGGCGGCGTTCGTCGAGATGATTGATGGCTTGGCGGCGGATATGGCATCCGGTGAACTGGCCGATATCGGTGATTTGGTCAACGCGATTATTGATCGCAGTGGGTACAAGTCGGAGCTCGAGCGCTCCAATGATCCGCAAGATGCCACGCGCCTGGACAACCTCAATGAGCTCGTCAGCGTTGCGCGGGAGTTCTCTGCAGAGGCGCGGATGATGTCGTCGGTGGATATTAGCGCTGATGTAAATGAAGGCTCTGGCGCTGCAGCTGATGCTGAAAGCGGTGCTGATACTAGTGGCGAGTCCGAGGTGGAATCTGGAATCGCGAATGACCTCGCGCGTGATTTCGCGGCCGACTTCGACAACGATGGGGAAGCGGAACCGGGAAGTCTGCAGGCATTCCTCGAGCGAGTTTCTCTGGTGGCCGATGCGGATCAGATTCCGGATGATGACACCGGTGTAGTGACGTTGATGACGCTACATACGGCTAAGGGCCTGGAGTTTCCGGTGGTATTTCTCATTGGCTGGGAAGACGGACTGTTCCCGCACCTGCGCGCCCTGGGCGATCCGAAGGAGCTGGCTGAAGAGCGACGTCTGGCCTATGTGGGTATTACCCGAGCTCGCAAGCAGCTGTATCTCACGCGCGCTGTGACTCGGTCCTCGTGGGGTTCGCCGCAGAATAATCCGCCTTCACGTTTCCTGGGGGAAGTCCCAAGCGACCTGATCGATTGGCTGCGCGAGGCTCCGGCTCGCAGCTGGGGCGCCGGTTCTGGTGGTTTTGGTTCTGGTGGCTACGGCGCGGGCAGCGCGTTTGGTCGTGGCCATGGTGCCTCGTCGGGCTTCGGTTCCAGCTCGGGCTTCGGCTCTGGTGGATCCTCTAACTCTGGTGCGTCATCCCGAAAGAAGAATCAGGTCTTGCACCTAGAGCCCGGTGACAAGGTTGTTCACGACAAGTACGGCTTAGGCACTGTGCTTGAGGTCCAAGGGGCCGCGCCCCGGGCAACTGCGATGATTGACTTTGGATCCGCAGGTAAGGTCCGCATGATGCTTATCGGCGGCGTGCCCATGGAGAAGTTGTAAAAGAACAACCACCGCCCGACTGGCCGTCCCTACCCGCGGCCGTGCACGTGCCACTATCGCGTGGAGGCTACTTAGGCTTCTTCGCTGTCACCCAGCAGTTGATGGTGGCATCTTGTACTTCGGTGCCGTTGGCATCGGTCAGCACGATGTGGACGGGAAAATCTACCCCACCAGTCTCCGGTGTGATGGTGGAGAAGTCCGGCAACTCAGCCTTGGCCACAGCCGTCAGGCCACCAACGGAGATGCGCTTGTAGTTCGTCGTCATGCCCTTTGGAACCCAGCGATGCGTTGTCGGTACGCTGGCCTCACAGAGCATGCCCATCGCGAATTCAGCGAGGTTACACGCAGCAATCGCATGCACGGACTTAATGTGATTACGCACGCCCCACCAAGCGGGCATGCGCGCTACCGCCAGTCCAGGCTGCATCGTCTCTAGCTTGGGACAGATTGTGCGGAAATATGGCGCCGTCAATGCGGCGGTTAAGGAAAATAGACGCTTGCCGACGACTGGAGTCGCAGCCAACTTCTTCCACATGCGGAATGTTTGAGTCTCTGCCATGTGCCAAGAGTAAAGCCCCAGTACCGGCGGCGATGCCGGTTTCTGAAAAATTTAATCAGGGGAGGCTTGCAGCCGCGGTCAAACAGGGGCCGGTGCACAGGTAGGGCCTTCGCAGAGCGGCCAGGCTTGCTCGTACCTGTGCCGATACCTGATTAGTTCAGGTTCAGACCACGCTGGATGAACCAGGTCACCGGGTCGACCGGAGTGGTGCCATCCGGGTGGATCTCGAAGTGGAGGTGCGTACCGGTGGAGAAGCCGCGGTTGCCCATACCGGCGATGACCTGACCAGCTCGGACAGCTTCTCCGACAGCAACGTAGATGGACTCGATGTGGCCGTAGACGGAAACAGAGCCGTCGTCATGGCGAACGCGAATCCACTGGCCGTAGCCCTGAGCCGGGCCTGCATCGATAACAGTGCCGTCCATGACGGACATGATTGGGGTGTTGGTGACGTTAGCCAGGTCGACACCGTAGTGGAAGGTTCCCCAGCGTGAGCCGAACGGTGAGGTCAGCAGCCCCACGGTCGGGATGGAGAGTTTCGGAGCGCGGGCAGCCTGGTCGCGAGCAACGCGCTCCTGGTTGTACTGCAACGCCGTAGCGAGGTGGTCGCTGAGGTTAGTGCTCGGATTGAAGGAGCTGGAGGCCAGCACCATCGGAGCGTTGTTCTTCGGCTGAGCAGCGCGGGTCTGAGTCGAAGCTGAGTTCTCCGGAGCCTTATTCTCGGTCTCAGCTGCGTGGGCGACCGCGTTGGAGGAAGCGATCGTCGATGCGGACAGTGCGACCAGTGCTGCGCGAGAAGTTGCGGAAACCTCTACCTTGCGGTGCTTTCCGCCTCCGCGACGAGCATTGAAAAACGTCACTTCAATCTCCCTGCCAACGAAACTCTTTGTAACCCAACTGTTATCTAACTTCTGCGATAATAACGGTTCGGTATAGGGCAAGCAACTTGTTTTTAGAGAACTTGTTCGCTGATTCGTCAGTTTCAGTTCAATAGGGCCGTGCTGTGGCCGTGGGGCTGTTGTCTTGTATCACGGATCCGGTGAAGCGCAACCGGTGTGTTGCCAGGGGATTTATGGCGGATGCCCCTTAATCGAGGGGCTGGGTAGGGGGATCGGCAAGTAGTTTCCGGGTGAACTAAGGGTGTGGTCGCGGGGGTGGCAAAAAGTAACCCATCGGCGTTGACAAATGGAAACCAAAGGTGAAGCCACTTTGGGGGGGGGGAGGGGGCAAAAGGAGATCGGACTCAACGGATACCGTCCGTCCTGGGATCCGTACCTTCAAATTAGACTCTGCAATGCCTAAACAAAGAGGCGTTGTATGTATGGCACTATATGGCCATGGCTGTGACGCACCCTTGCGTGGCACCCTATCTATATAGGTGGGCAATCAGCTGTCAATGATTAGACGCGGGAAGGACGATGTCACTGTGAAAGGCGCGGATTCGCGGAGAGGTTCCTCCGGTAGCGATCGAAATCGGCGAAGCCGCACCGGTGCCGGTGGCAGCGGCGGGGGTTCCCGTAGCGTCCGCAGCGAGCGCACTGCCCGCGCATGGCAGAATACGCAGGCCGGTCAGACTGGCGGTGCGCGCAGCGTCGGTGCCGACAGCAATCGAGCCGCCACGACGAAGATGAAAGCGGGGGGCTCCGGAACGTCGTCACGCAAGGGGCGTCCCTCGGGGTTCCGTCGTTTCATTAACTCGCCTCGTACACGCCGGTTTGGGCTGTCTGTTGCCGGTTCTTACGGCGTCGTATTGCTGTTCATCATCTCGGTAGCTCTGATTGGCGTCATCGTCAGTGGCGCTGGAATGTCTCCGCTTCCAGCGAGTATCGCGTCGATGTGGATGATCTTTAACCTCGCGCCGTTCCGTTTTAACGGCACGACGCTGGGGCTCACACCAGCACTGCCCGCGGTGCTGATGGTGTTGTTCATCGCCTGGCGTGTACGCCGCGAAGTCGCTGACCGCATCAGCATCAAGGATGTCCGCGCGTTGGTCGGCGCGTATCTGGGCACGCCCATTGTTCTCACCATCATCGCGTGGCTCATGCTTTACGACGCGTCGAAGGTGTTTCCCCGCGTTCAGACCCCTAGTTTCGGCCTTGCGATTGCAGCCGCGCTGCTTGTAAATCTCGTGGCCTTGGTGCTGGGAATGGGGCAGCGGTTGCTGCGTGCACTACTGCTGCGCCGGAAGCTGCCGGAGTGGTTGCTCGGGTCGGCCCGTCTGGCGGGCAGCTACGTGGCATGGCTGTGGCTGGCCGGTGTTGTGGTGACACTCGTTTCGCTGATTTGGCATCGAGAGTTGCTGGCAGAGACATTTGCAATCACGGATACCGTCGGTGAAAGTGTTGCGGTCAGCGGCCTCTCGCTGCTGTACCTGCCAAATGTGGCCTTCGGTGCTGTCGGTGTGCTGGTGGGCGGAAAATCGACGTTTGGGCCAGCGGAGGCTGGGCTGTTCGCAGTGCACCCGGCTCAGCTGCCACCGCTGCCGATTTTGGCTGCCATGCCTCAGTCGCTGGTGCACTGGGCTTTCGGAGTGCTGATTGTGCTACCGCCAGCCGTTGCGGCTTGGCGCGTCGTGGCATTCCTGAAGAAATCTGCACCGAAGCAGCCCTACCTGGTCGTCGTTCTCGCTGCCGTGTGGTCGATCATCTTCCTCATGGGGCTGGCTTGGCTGCTCGGCGGTGAGGTTGGCATCTTTGGGTGGGCCGGTGCCTCCTGGTGGCTGACTGGACTGCTCGGCTCGATGTGGCTGGTTGTTCCGGGGGCCATCGTGGTTGTTGCGATGACCGGTGTGCCGTCACTTGGTAGGGACAAGGGAGTCTCGGAAGTGGCCGCCGAGAAGTTCCCGCCGAAGCCTGCGGGAGATGGAAACGGTCATGCTGAGGCTGAGGATGCCGGCGACGCCGATAAGTCCGACAATGACGGGAGCGGTTCGGAGGAGTCGGAGGAGATTGTCGACGGGGAAGTCGTAGCGACCTCCGAAGACGAAGCCGAGTCCGACACAGAGGAGGAATCAGAGTCCGGTGCTGAGTCTGAAGACACTTCAGAAGACGCTGAGGAATCGGACGACTCTGAAGAGGATTCAGAAAGCGCCGCAGGCGGAGAAGCATCGGGCGAAGTAGATGCGACCGACGAGGACGAATCCGATGAGGACACCGAAGACTCGGAGGAAGGCGGCGACGGGGAACCGTCGTCAAGCCAAAAGAGCTAAGCCAACTTAGGGGGAGCGGAATTTGGGGTCTCTGCCGGGCTGGGTAAGCTAAACGCCGTGACTGAAGCACAGCCCGTCGCAGAAATTTCGCACAATAATTCCTCCAGCAAGCAGCTCCGCATCGTAGTCCTGGCCTCTGGCCTGGGCTCCCTTTTGCAGTCGATGCTGGAACTGCTGGACGCTGAAAAGGTTCAGATTGTCGCGGTTGGTTCGGACAAGGATTGTCCGGCGCTGGAGAGGGCTCAAAACCTCAATATCCCAACTTTTCGGGTGCCTTTCGATGCTGAGGCAAAGAAGGACCGAGAAGGTTGGGATATTCGTGTTTTAGAGGCCGTGAACAGTTTTTCGCCGGATATCGTTGTCTCGGCGGGTTTCATGCGCATTCTGGGGCCATCATTTGTGGAGGCCTACAGCAATCGCATCATTAATACGCACCCAGCGCTGCTGCCGTCCTTCCCAGGGGCGCGTGCGGTACCGGATGCACTTGACTACGGGGTGAAGGTCACCGGCACGACCGTGCATATCGTTGATAATGGAGTGGACACCGGGCCGATTCTGGCGCAACAGCCAGTGGCCGTCGAGGACGACGACACGGTGGAGACCCTGCACGAACGAATCAAGGTTGTCGAACGCCGACTCCTGGTTGATGTATTGCACTCGATTGCCGATCACGGAATTGAGCGTGACGGACGAAAGGCTTATCTGAAATGACCAACGACAACACGCAGCGTAAACCGATCAAGCGCGCTCTGATTAGCGTCTACGACAAGACTGGGCTCGAGGAGCTGGCTCGCGACCTGCACGAGGCTGGCGTGGAAATCGTTTCCACCGGTTCCACGGCTGGCAAGATTGCTGCAGCTGGCGTGCCTGTGACCCCGGTTGAGGATCTCACTGGTTTCCCGGAGTGCCTCGAGGGCCGCGTGAAGACGCTGCACCCGCGTGTTCACGCCGGCATTCTGGCTGATACCCGCAAGGAAGACCACCTGGCTCAGCTGAAGGAGCTCGGTGTGGAGGCTTTCCAGCTCGTTGTCGTTAACCTGTACCCGTTCCGGGAGACCGTTGCCTCGGGCGCTTCCTACGACGAATGCGTGGAGCAGATCGACATTGGAGGCCCGTCGATGGTTCGCGCTGCGGCGAAGAACCACCCGTCGGTTGCCATCGTCGTCGACCCGGCTCGTTACGGCGATGTCGCTACCGCCGTGAAGGAAGGCGGCTTCACCCTCGAGCAGCGCCGTGAGTTCGCTCGCGACGCATTCCTGCACACCGCTGATTACGACGCAGCTGTGTCCAACTGGTTTGTTGAGCAGCTCGGTGGCGCTGAGGGATCCACTCCGACTCCGCTGCGCTACGGCGAGAACTCTCACCAGTCGGCAACTCTGACCCGCATTGGTACCAAGGGGCTGGCAAACGCCAAGCAGCTGAACGGCAAGGAGATGTCGTACAACAACTACCAGGATGCCGACGCCGCATGGCGTGCCGCCTGGGATCACGAGCGCCCGTGTGTGGCAATCATCAAGCACGCTAACCCGTGCGGCATCGCAGTCTCGGATGAGTCCATCGCCGCAGCTCACCGCGCAGCTCACGCATGTGACCCGATGTCCGCATTCGGCGGTGTCATTGCCGTCAACCGCGAGGTCTCCGTTGAGATGGCCGAACAGGTCAAGGACATCTTCACCGAGGTCATCGTCGCTCCGTCCTACGAAGACGGTGCCGTTGAGGTGCTGAAGGCCAAGAAGAATCTGCGTATTCTCGTCGCCGAGTACGAAGCACCGACCACCGAGAACAAGTTTATCTCGGGTGGTCTGCTCACCCAGGATCCGGATACTTACCAGGCAGAGGGTGATAAGCCGGAGAACTGGGAGCTGGCCACCGGCGAGGCATTGAATGCTGAAGAGCTGGCTGAGCTCGAGTTTGCATGGCGCTCCGTCCGCGCTGTGAAGTCCAACGCCATCCTGCTGTCCAAGAACAACGCCACCGTCGGCGTCGGCATGGGCCAGGTCAACCGCGTGGACTCCGCAAAGCTCGCCGTTGAGCGCGCAAATACGCTTGCCGACGGAGAAAACCGTACTCAGGGGGCCTACGCTGCGTCCGATGCCTTCTTCCCGTTCGCTGACGGTCTGCAGGTCCTGATTGATGCCGGTGTGAAGGCAGTTGTCCAGCCAGGTGGTTCCATCCGTGACGAAGAGGTCATAGCTGCTGCCAAGGAAGCTGGCGTCACCATGTACATGACAGGTACTCGTCACTTCTTCCACTAATTCCTTACTGGATTAGGGGCTAACCGCCGCGGTGCTAACTGTCACCTCGGCGGTTTTTCTCTACCCGGACGTGTGGGGACCTGTGGGCGAGGATGTGTGTCTGTTGTCGAGCCGTGGTCTATGTGAACACACGCTGAGGGCAGGCGCTGGTGATAATTATGCAGACGAAATGGCTCCAATGCGTTTAACATAAGGGCTTATGTCACGTAGAACCGAAGCGCGACGGCGTCGAGAAGCAGAGATTCTCTCCGCTGCTGCTGCGATCCTGGCCGACCGAGGGTTTCATCAGACTCGGTTGGAGGATGTTGGCTCCGCTGTCGGCATTTCTGGCCCAGCTCTTTACCGTTACTTCAGCGGCAAGGAAGAGCTGTTGGCGCAGATCCTCATCGATATTTCTATCCGACTTGTCGATGGTGCGCGAGCAGTTCTCGATCGAGCAAAGAGCAATGATTGGGAGCCAGAGGAGACTCTTCGGGGCCTCCTTGCGCATCACGTGCATTTTGCAGTCACGGAGCCCGATCGCATTCGTGTCCAAGAGCGCGAAGGGGGAAATCTGGCGCCAGAGCAGAGCGCAAAAGTGCGTTCCTTGCAGCGTCTTTACATGGTCTTATGGGTGGACGCTCTGCGTGAACTACAGCCCGAACTCACCTCCGACGAGGCGCAGCTTAAAGTCCAGCTCACCGCTGGGTTGATTAACTCTTCCAGGCATGTGCTCAAATGGGCGGGCCCCGAGGCGACAAGGGAAAATGCCTTTGAGATGGCCCTCGCTGCGCTGGGCATTAACAACCAATAATCCGTATTCATTCTTCTGCCGTCTGGCCTCACTGTGCTCAGCAGTGTGAGGTCAGGCGGCTTTGTTGTGCGGTGCAGGGCGCTCACATTCAGTTGAATTCACCCCCGAAACAGATTTCTAGGGGAAACATAAATCTCTATTGGGAACATGTTGTGACCTCGGGGAGAGGTGTGTATTTCAAGCTGCATAAAAGACTTCCGGGGGTGAAAGTGTGGTCTAAGAAACAAAATTTGTTGTGAGGTGACTGGGGTCACATTAATCTTTTTGTCAAGAAAGTTAATAGTCATTAACGGAAAGTATTTCGCCCATGACTCACGCTCCAGCATTGACCAACCGACAGCGCCACGAAGAGCTCGTCGCAGAGCTCAAAGAGCTGCTTAGCACAACAGCACGCGGTGGTTCCGAACGTGCCCGTGCTCGCCATATTTCCCGCGGTAAGCTGCTGCCACGTCAGCGCATCAACCAACTGCTTGACCCCGGCAGCCCTTTCCTTGAGGTCGCACCGCTAGCGGCCCACGAAATGTATGGCGGCAAGGTTCCGGCTGCTGGCGTCATCGCCGGCATTGGCATCATCGAAGGTCGTCGCTGCCTGGTTGTAGCCAATGACGCAACCGTTTCCGGCGGAACGTACTACCCGTTGACTGTCAAGAAGCACCTGCGCGCACAGGAGATTGCCAGCCTTAACCACTTGCCGTGCATTTACCTGGTCGACTCCGGCGGGGCCATGCTTCTCAACCAGGATGAAGTTTTCCCTGATCGCGATCATTTCGGTCGCATTTTCTACAACCAGGCCAACCTTTCCGCTCGCGGGATTCCGCAGATTGCCGCCGTGATGGGATCCTGTACCGCCGGTGGCGCCTATGTGCCGGCGATGAGCGATGAAGCGGTCATTGTGAAAAACCAGGGCACCATCTTCCTGGCAGGCCCGCCACTGGTTAAGGCTGCAACTGGTGAAGATGTCACACCAGAGGAACTCGGTGGCGGCGAACTGCACTCCAAGACCTCCGGCGTTACTGACCACCTCGCGGTTAACGATGCCGACGCACTGCGTCGTGTCCGCGATATCGTCGCAACGCTCCCCAAGGACCCGGAAGTTCCGTGGGACACAGAATCCACCGTCTCGCCGACTCGCAACCAGACCGATCTTTACGATGTCGTCCCCGTCGATGCCAAAGTGCCTTACGACGTTCACGAGGTTATTGAAATTATTGTGGATGGAGGTCAATACCAGGAGTTTAAGGCCGAATTTGGTACGACCCTGGTCACTGCTTTCGCCCGCATCCACGGCCACCGCGTCGGCATTATCGCCAACAACGGCATTCTCTTCGCGGAATCTGCGCAGAAGGGCGCGCACTTCATCGAGCTGTGTGATCAGCGCGGCATCCCACTGGTATTCCTGCAGAACACCACGGGCTTCATGGTTGGTCGCGAATACGAGGCCGGCGGTATCGCAAAGCACGGCGCCAAGATGGTCAACGCCGTGGCTACCACCCGCGTGCCCAAGTTCACCGTAGTCATCGGTGGTGCCTTCGGCGCCGGCAACTACTCCATGTGCGGTCGCGCATATTCGCCGCGCTTCCTCTGGATGTGGCCGAATGCTCGCATTTCCGTCATGGGCGGTCCACAGGCGGCGATGACGCTGTCGACGGTTCGTCGCAACCAGATTGAACGCTCAGGTGAGAGCTGGTCGCAGGAAGAGCAGGAGGAGTTTGAAGCTCCGATCCGCGAGCAGTTTGAGCGCCAGTCGCACTGCTATTACTCATCGGCTCGCCTGTGGGATGACGGTGTCATCGATCCCGCAGATACCCGCCGAATTCTTGGCATGGCCCTCGATGTGGCAAGTGGCGCGCCCCTGGATGAACAGGGCTTCGGCGTCTTCCGCATGTAGTAACCAGCTAAAAACTCTCGACACCGCATTTTCTGGAAAGGAAACACAGGGCACATGACAGCGCACAACACGCAGCCCCACGCAGCTGGCGGCAGCCTGAGTACCGTATTGGTCGCAAACCGCGGGGAGATTGCCTGCCGCATTATTCGAACCCTTCGTGACAACGGAATTCGCTCCGTCGCGGTCTACTCGGATGCCGATGCCGACGCCCCTCACGTCCGCATGGCGGATATGGCCATCCACATTGGCCCATCTCCGGCACGTGAGTCCTACCTGGTTATCGACAAGATTATCGATGCCGCTCGCCGCTGCGACGCAGACGGAATCCACCCCGGTTACGGCTTTCTGTCTGAAAACGCAGACTTCGCGACCGCCTGTGAGGAAGCAGGTATTGAATTCATTGGCCCACCGGCCAGTGCCATCAACACCATGGGTGACAAAATCTCCGCCCGCGCTGCCGTCGAAGCCCGCGATGTTCCCACCGTGCCGGGTCTGTCTCGCCCCGGGCTTAGCGACGAGGACCTCATTGAGGCAGCCCCATCGATTGGCTTTCCGGTACTGATTAAGCCGTCGGCAGGCGGTGGCGGCAAGGGGATGCACCGCGTGGAAAACGCTGCTGACCTGCCGGCTGCGCTCGCGACGGCCCGTCGTGAAGCGGCGGGTGCCTTCGGCGATGACTCCCTGTTCATCGAGCACTTCGTCGACACCCCGCGGCATATCGAGGTGCAGATTCTCGCAGATAAACACGGCAATGTAATCCACTTGGGCGAGCGTGAGTGCTCGCTGCAGCGACGCCATCAGAAGGTCATCGAGGAAGCACCGAGCCCTCTGCTGGATGAGGAAACGCGCAGCGCAATTGGTGAAGCGGCCTGTGACGCGGCCCGCTCGGTCGGCTACGTCGGCGCGGGCACGGTGGAGTTCATTGTGCCGGCGAAGGACCCGTCGTCGTTCTTCTTCATGGAGATGAATACGCGCCTGCAGGTTGAGCACCCCGTGACTGAGCAGGTCACCGGCCTGGATCTGGTGGCGCTGCAGGTTGACATTGCCTCGGGACGCCCACTGCCGGTTGCTCAGGAAGATGTAACTCTCACCGGTCACTCGATTGAAGCTCGCGTGTATGCCGAAGACCCGGCGGCGGGATTCCTGCCCACCGGTGGCACGGTCACACGTGTCGTCGAGCCGAGCGGGGCGGGAATCCGGGTGGATTCCGGCATTGTCGACGGTTCCGAGGTCTCATCTCTCTATGACCCGATGTTGATGAAGATCATCTCCCATGGGGAAAACCGTGAGCAGGCGCTCGAGCGGTTGGACCGAGCGCTCGGAGACACCGTTGTCGCAGGTGTCGGAGTCAATATCGACTTTTGTCGCTACCTGCTGAACGTCCCCGAGGTTCGCGCCGGCGATCTTGATACCGGTCTGCTCGACCGCGTGGCGGAAGGCTTCGCCACCTCCGAAACACCGGACGATGTCTACCTCGCCGCTGCGATGGACTGGCTGACTTCCCGCTTTGAACAAGCCACCGACTCACCGTGGCTGACCCCGGATGGCTGGCGTGCCAGTGCGCCTGCCGCGCAGCGCATTCGCTTTGGGGCAGGGGAGGACTCGCGTCTGATCTCGATTGTGGGCACCCCGGCGAGTGCTGACGTCGTTGTCGGTGACGTAGTCGCAGGTCTGTCGGCCGAAGCGGAGAACGAAGATATCGACGTTCCAGAACCGCGAAATTACAAAGTTTCGGTCTTTCGCGACGGGGAACATCTGCGCATCGTCCGCGACGGAGTCGCACAGCACTTCCTGGTCGAGACCATCGACAATGCGGGGTCGGCGAACCACGAAGAGTACGTCGTCGCCGGTGCCCACGGCACCTGGGTATTGCCCCGCACCGAGGTAGTCACCACCGGCGCCGAAGCCGATGCCGGTGGTTCAGGGGTTATCCAAGCTCCGATGCCCGGCGCGATTATCGCGCTGGCGGTGGAGGAGGGAGCCCGCGTGGAAGCTGGTGAGGCTCTGTTGGTCATGGAGGCCATGAAGATGGAGCACACTCTCACTGCCGAAATTGCAGGTGAGGTTAGCTTCACCGTCGCGCCGGGCGATCAGGTCGCCGGTGACCAGCAGCTGGCCGTCATCACCGTGGCCGAAGCCGAGGAATAAAAACCCACACAAAACGCACCAATCAGGTCCCACACCAATCAGGTCCCACACTTACAAAATCTTTAAGGAGCACTCATCATGTCCGAAAGCACCAAGATTGCAACCGCCATCCTCGACGACGAATACGTGGAACTGCAGAAAGTAGTTCGCGAATTTGCCAACGAAGTTGTCGATCCGGTTTCCGCCGAGCATGACCGCAACCACACCTTCCCGTACGAGATTGTCTCGCAGATGGGAGAAATGGGCCTGTTCGGTCTGCCATTCCCTGAGGAAGTCGGTGGCATGGGCGGTGACTACCTGTCCTTCGGTATCGCCCTGGAGGAGCTAGCTAAAGTCGATCAGTCGGTCGCTATCACCCTGGAAGCTGGCGTTGGTTTGGGAGCCATGCCAATCTTCCATTTCGGCAATGACAAGCAGAAGGAGACCTACCTGCCCGAGCTGACTGCTGGTAAGAAGCTCGCTGGCTTTGGTCTCACCGAGCCGGATGCAGGCTCCGACGCCGGCGCCACCCGCACCACAGCCCGTGAAGACGGCGATGATTTCGTCATCAACGGCGCCAAGCAGTTCATCACCAACTCCGGCACGGATATTACTTCGCTGGTTACTGTCACCGCAGTCACCGGCCAGAAGGAAGATGGCAAGAAGGAGATTTCTACCATCATCGTGCCGAGTGGCACGGAGGGCTTTGTCGCGGAACCGGCTTACGACAAGGTCGGTTGGAATGCCTCCGACACCCACCCACTGACCTTCACCGATGTTCGCGTCCCGCAGGAGAACCTGCTGGGCACCCGTGGTCGCGGCTTCGCTAACTTCCTGTCCATCTTGGCCGAGGGGCGTGTCGCAATCGCAGCGCTTGCCACCGGTGCTGCGCAGGGTTGTGTTGATGAGTCGGTCCGCCACGCCAAGGAGCGCCACTCCATGGGCCGTGCGATTGGTGAGTACCAGGCCGTTTCCTTCAAGATCGCACGAATGGAAGCGCGTGCGCATGCCGCACGTATGGCGTGGTACGACGCAGCCGCAAAGATGGCCGCGGGCGCAGAGTTCCGTCGTGAAGCGTACATCGCCAAGATGATTGCCTCGGAGGCTGCGATGGACAACGCGCGCGACGCGACGCAGATTTTCGGCGGCTACGGGTTCATGAACGAGTACCGCGTGGCACGCCACTACCGCGACTCCAAGATCCTGGAGATCGGCGAGGGCACCACAGAAGTGCAGCTCATGCTGATCGCGCGCGGATTGGGGCTGTAAAAATGGCTGACAACAACGCAACCGAAGTCACCCACGACGTCGTCCAGCGCGGACTGTGGTTCGAAGAGTACGAGGTCGGCGCGCGCTACCTGCACCGTCCGGGGCGAACCGTCACTGAAACCGATGACGTCCTCTTCACGACGCTGACCATGAACACCCAGCCACTGCATCTGGATGCGCACTGGTCGAGCCAGCAGCCGGGATTCGGCGGCGAGCGTCTGGTCAACTCCATGTGGACGCTGTCGACGGTTGTCGGGCTGTCCGTCGGGCAGCTGACGCTCGGCACCATCGTCGCCAACCTCGGCTTCACCGAAGTGGCGTTTCCCGCACCGATGTTCCACGGCGACACCCTGTATGCAGAGACCGTCTGCCGTAACAAGCGTCGGTCCAAGTCTCGCCCCAACCAGGGCATTGTCGAGCTCGAGCACATCGGTCGCAATCAGGACGGCACGATCGTCTGCCGCGCCGTCCGGTCCACGCTCGTCCAATGCGCACCGACTTCGCTTGACGACGGCTCCGAGAACGCAGCTTCAGCGGGGAAGTGAGTGGCTCATGTCTACGCATAAATCCTGGCAGCCGCTGGGCCCTGCAATTCTGTTTGCGCCGGCAGACAGGCCGGAACGATTCGCTAAAGCTGCTGACCGTGCCGACATGGTGATTCTGGACCTGGAGGACGGCTGTCGCGCAGAAAACCGTGAGGCTGCCCGCGAGGATATCGCCTCCTGTGACCTCGACCCGGCCCGCACGATTGTGCGTGTCAATCCACCGGAGGTTGAGGACTACGCAGCGGATATTGACATGCTGCGTGGCACCGCTTTCCGCCAGGTGATGCTGCCCAAGGCTTCCTCGGCTCAGCAAGTGGATGAGTTGGTAGCGGCACTGGGGGAGAAGACCCAGGTCATTGCCCTTATTGAAACTCCGCTTGGGGTCATGCGCGCCGAAGAGCTGGCGCAGGCCGATGGTGTCGTTGCACTGTTCTGGGGCGCAGAGGACCTGGTGGCGGGATTGGCGGGAACGTCATCACGCTTTAGCGAAGCAGAGGCTGCACTCGCGCCGGGCCGTATCCATGCGGGTAGCTACCGCAGTGTGGCGGTACATACCCGCAGCCACGTTCACCTGGCTGCAGCGGCGCACGGTAAGGCCAGTCTGGATTCCATCTACGTCAATATCTCCGACGCAAATGGGCTAGCTGCGGAGGCCGCAGATGCCGCTGCGTTGGGATTTGCCGCCACCGTCTGTATCCACCCCGGTCAGGTCCCGACAATCCGCAAGGCTTACCGCCCCAGCGACGAGGAGATTGATTGGGCGCGTCGGCTCTTGGCGGAAGCGGAAAAGAACACCGGTGCCTTCAGCTTTGACGGCCAGATGGTGGATGCGCCGCTCTTCCGTCAAGCAGAAGCCATTGCTCGGCGAGCTGCTGTAACCGGTTAGTCCCACGGCCGGTAACGACCACTGATTTATCCCCCTAAAGAACACATTTTCCTCTCACACACTCCGCACTCTGCGGAGTCACTTAAACCAAGGAGATCTCCCCATGACCGCGACATTGAAGAACCACGCAGAACAGCGCACTGCTGATCCTTCGAAGCTGCCGGAGGGCTTCACCACTGTGCCGGCACCATACGGCAAGGATGTTGTCGATGCCGATGGCAACAAGATGAGCCACGTGTTCGGCGCCGGTGTCGAGCAAGGCGCCGCTCCACTTCGCGATGAGACCCTCGGTGAGAACCTGCGTGCGATTGTGGAGAAATTTCCTTCCCGCGACGCCGTCGTTGACGTCTACGCGGATGTCTCCTTTACCTTTGAGCGTTTCTATAACCGGGTTCTGCGCCTGGCCAGCGCTTTCATCCGGGAGGGCTACCGTCCAGGAGACCGCATCGGCATTTGGTCCACCAACCGCTGGGAGTGGACCGTGGTGCAGTACGCCTGCCACCACATCGGCCTGGTGCTGGTCAACATCAACCCGGCTTACCGCCAGCACGAACTGAACTACGTGCTGGAAAAGGCAGGTGTGCGTATGGTGTTTGCCGCTCGCCGCTACAAGGACTCCGATTACCGAACCATGCTGATTGAGGCCTCCAAGCAGCGCGGTGTGCGCTTGGACAAGGTCATTTACTTCGGTTCGTCCGAATGGTACGAGCACATGCACAGCGAAATCGACGACCTGAGCGAGTACACCTCCCAGCTGAAGCCGGATGATCCAATCAACATCCAGTTCACCTCGGGCACGACAGGCTTTCCCAAGGGCGCTACGCTAACGCACCGCAACCTGCTGAACAATGGATACTTCATCGGTGAGCTGTTGGGCTACACCGAGACCGACCGCATCTGTGTGCCGGTGCCGTTCTTCCACACCTTCGGCATGGTGATTGGCACCTTCGCCGCCTTCACCCACGGTGCCGCTATTGTCATCCCGGCCCCGTCGTTTAAGGCGCGTGAAACACTCAAGGCTGTGCACTCGGCCAAGGCCACCAGCCTCTACGGCGTGCCGACGATGTTCATCAATGAGCTTGAAGAAGCTCATGATCAGGAGGAATACGGATCCCCCTACGACCTGTCGCTCCTGCGCACAGGAGTGATGGCAGGTACCTCGTGCCCGTCGAAGACCATGCGTGATGTGATGGATAAACTCAATATGCGCGAGATTGCCATCTGTTACGGCATGACGGAGACCTCGCCGGTGTCCTTCCAGACCCGCGCAGATTCTCCTCTGGAAAAGCGCGTCAACACCGTCGGCCAGATTATGCCGCACTTGGAAGCCCGCATCATTTGTGAAGAAACGGGTGAGACGCTGCCGCGAGGCGAACAGGGCGAGGTTGTCGTTCGCGGTTACTCCGTTATGAAGGAGTACTGGGAGCACCCGGAAAAGACCGCCGAGGCCATCGACGCCGACGGTTGGATGCACACCGGCGACTTGGGTGTGCTTGACGACGAGGGCTACCTGTCCATCACCGGACGTATTAAGGACATGCTCATCCGTGGCGGTGAGAACATCTACCCGCGCGAAATTGAAGAGTTCCTGTTCACCCACCCGGCTGTCGTCGATGCGCAGGTCATCGGTGTGCCGGATGACAAGTACGGCGAAGAGATTATGGCATGGGTAATTCTGCACGACGATGTGGAAGACTTCACCGCTGACGATGTGGCGGCCTTTGCCCACGGCAAGCTGTCGCGTCACAAGATTCCGCGCTACGTCCACGTCGTCGAGGAGTTCCCGATGACCGCGTCGGGCAAGGTCCGCAAGGTCGAGATGCGTGAGATGGCTCCGCGAATCCTGGGCTGGGTGTAGAAGAATGTCAAAAACAACTGATCAGACCGGCCGTGAGCTTGTCGCAGGCCTTGTCACTGATGGAATGACCCTGGCAGTTGGCGGCTTTGGCCTGTGTGGTGTGCCATATACCCTCATCGAAGGCGTGCGCGACTCCGGGGCAAAAGACCTCACCATCGTGTCCAACAACATGGGCATTGACGGCACTGGGCTCGGCATTCTGTTGGAGAACAAACAGGTGGCAAAGGTAGTGGCCTCCTACGTCGGCGAGAACAAGGAGTTTGCCCGCCAGTACCTCGAAGGAGAAATCGAGGTGGAGTTCACCCCTCAGGGAACTCTGGCTGAGCGGCTTCGCGCAGGGGGCGCAGGTATTCCGGCGTTCTACACCGCAACCGGCGTCGGCACGCTCGTTGCAGAGGGCAAGCCCCACGCCGACTTCGACGGGCAGACCTACGTGCAGGAGCGTGGCATCGTTGCCGACATTGGCCTGGTGCACGCCTACCACGGCGATATCGACGGCAACCTTGTCTATCGCCGGACCGCGCAGAACTTCAACCCACTGTGTGCAGCATCCGGCAGGGTGACCGTTGCGGAGGTGGAGCACTTGCTTGGCCGCGGTGAGATCGACCCGGATCTGGTGATGACTCCGGGTGTGCATATCCAGCACATCGTCCGCGGTGACGGCCGCGAGAAGCTCATTGAAAAGCGCACAACTCGGCAACGCAATACCGATTCCAGCCACGATGCCGGTGACGCGGCAGCAGGGGAGGAGATTTAAATGGCACCTGCGAAGACAATTATGGACAAGGGCTGGAGCCGTGACGAGATGGCACAGCAGGCCGCCGAAGAGCTGCGCGATGGCGACTATGTGAATCTGGGTATCGGCATTCCGACACTGGTGGCAAACCATATTCCCGAAGGTGTGCGTGTTCTGCTGCAGAGTGAAAACGGAATTTTGGGAATGGGCGCCTTCCCATATGAAGGTGAAGAGGACGCCGACCTTATCAATGCGGGTAAGCAGACCGTGACATTGGTGCCGGGCGCGGCAATCTTCGACTCCGCCACCAGCTTCGGCATGATTCGCGGCGGTGCTGTGAAAATGGCCGTGTTGGGCGCAATGGAGGTTAGCCAGTGCGGTGACCTGGCCAACTGGATGATTCCGGGAAAGATGGTAAAGGGCATGGGCGGCGCGATGGACTTAGTCGCTGGTACCCCTCGAGTGGTGGTTTTGACCGATCACGTTTCCAAAGATGGCAAACCAAAATTGGTAAAAGCCTGCGAACTGCCCCTCACAGGTGCAAAAGTAGTGAAAAGGATTATTAGCAACCTGGGAAGCTTCGATGTCGCTGATGATCACCTGGTGCTACGCAGGCTGGCACCTGGAGTGACGCTAGCCGATATCGAGGCCAACACCGAAGCCGCATACGTGGTTGACCTCGAGAATTAAATACGCAGCAATCATGGTCAGTCCACACTCATCAGATTTGACTTAGGAGAATCCATCCATGAGTAACCTTCCAGCTCCCAGCCCGAATGATGTCGTTATCCTCGCCGGTGCCCGCACCCCGCAGGGCAAGCTGCTCGGCCAGCTGGCACCGCTTACTTCCGTCGAACTCGGCGCACATGCTGTCAAGCACGCTGTCCAGCGTTCCGGCGTTGCCCCGGAAGAGGTTCAGCACGTCGTTCTGGGCCAGGTGATTCTCGCAGGCGCTGGCCAGAACCCGGCCCGACAGGTCGCCATTAAGGCAGGTCTGCCATGGAATACGACCGCTGAGATCGTTAACAAAGTCTGCCTCTCGGGCCTAAACGCGGTCATTCACGCTGCTCGCCTGATTCGTCTCGGTGACGCAGACGTCGTTGTTGCAGGTGGTCAGGAGTCCATGACGCACGCTCCGCACGTTGCACGCGGTGTTCGTCAGGGCAAGTCCTTCGGTGCGCTGAAGCTGGAGGACACCTTGGAGCGCGACGGTCTGGTCGACTCCTTCGATGGTGTGTCCATGGGTACGCTTACCGACGGTCCGAACAGCGACCTCGGCATTAGCCGCGAGCAGCAGGACGAAGTTGCGGCCGCTTCTCACCAGCGTGCAGCCAAGGCGCAGGAAGACGGCATTTTCGCGCAGGAAATCGCTCCAATCGAGATTCCGCAGCGCAAGGGTGACCCGGTAGTTGTTGACACCGACCAGGGCATTCGCCCGGAGACCACTGTGGAGACCCTGGCTAAGCTGCGTCCGGTCTTCCTGAAGGAAAACGGCACCATCACTGCCGGTAACTCCTCGCCGATTTCCGACGGTGCCGCAGCAGTTGTGCTGGCATCGCGTGCCTACGCAGAGAAGCACGGCCTAGACTACCTCGCAGTTGTGGGCAAGGCCGGCCAGACCGCAGGTCCGGATAACTCCCTGCACGCTCAGCCGGCGGACTCTTTGAAGGAGGCTCTGCGTCGCGCTGAGTGGGACGCGCAGGAGCTTGACTTCATCGAGATCAACGAGGCATTTGGTGCGGTGGCCGTCAAGTCCCTGCGTGAGCTGGACTACCCGCTGGAAAAGACCAACATCCACGGTGGCGCGATTGCCCTCGGCCACCCGATTGGCTGCTCCGGTGCCCGCCTGACTCTGACCGCTGCAATGGAGCTGAACCGTCGCGGTTCGGGTCGCGCTGGTGTGTCCCTGTGTGGTGGCGGCGGCCAGGGCGACGCGCTGCTGCTGTACCGCGACTAATCGCATAGGTTAAAAACTCAGCAAACCCGCGTGGTGGTTTCCACTCTATGGACCCCACAACGCGGGTTTTGTTGTCTCCTGGGGGAGCCTGCGCGAAGGTGATTCGAGTTTTCAATTAGGTTAGGAGCTATGACAGGCTTTAGCTCCCTCGATGGTGAACAGACCTTCCCTTGGCTTCCCTCTGGCCCGGCGCTACTCTTCGCCCCGGCTGACCGTCCGGAACGTTTCCAGAAAGCTGCTGAACGATCGGACATGGTCATTATTGACCTGGAGGATGGCGCTGCCGTTGACAATCACGAGCAGGCACGTGCGAACATCATCAACAATCCGCTCGACCCGGAGGTGACTATTCTTCGGATTACCGGTCCTGGGACTCCGACCTTCGCGGAGGATGTCGCCTTTGCCCGTACATGTGACTACGACATCGTCATGGTGCCCAAGATTCGAGACTCCATTCCCGCAGAGCTCGAAGGGTTGAAGATCATCGCGATGATTGAAACCCCGCAGGCCATGATTAATATCCAGCAGATTGCCACGCACCCGGACGTTGTGGGTCTGTTCTGGGGTGCCGAAGACCTGACCGCCGAACTCGGTGGGGCGTCCTCGCGTCAGAGTGTGGATGAAAACCCTCGCCGCCACTACCGCGATCCGCAGCGATTGGCTCGTGCACTCGTTCAGGTGCATGCAGCTGCAGCGGGTATTGCCGCCATTGATGCCGTTCATACTGACTTTCGCGATGAGCGCGGCCAGTACCTAGAGGCTCTCGATGCCGTGGGCTGTGGTTTCCTGGCTACGGCCTGCATCCACCCGGCGATGGTGCCGCCGGTGCGCAAGGCATATAAGCCGTCGGAAGCAACGCTCGCCCGCGCCCGGAAGATTATCGATCACGCAGGTACGCACACTGGCGCCTTTCAGCTCGATGGCGAGATGATTGACGCGCCCGTCGTAAAGCAGGCGGTGGCAGCGCTCGCGCGTGCGGGAATGACGGAGTAACTAGCGGCGGGATTTCGCCAGGTTCTCGGTGACCTTCCGATCGATGCGGCCGAAGTTGTAGTACGCCGCACACGCGCCTTCGGGGGAGACCATGCAGGTGCCGATGGGGGTCGCCGGGGTGCAGGCGGTGCCGAAGACCGCGCACTGCCAGGGCTTGATGTGGCCGGTGAGCACAGAGCCGCATTCGCAGGTCACGGGATCTGGGATACGGCGCCCCGGCACCTGGAAACGGCGCTCGGCGTCGAATACCGCGTATTCCTCAGAGATGCCGAGGCCGGAGTTTTCAATCCAGCCGAGGCCACGCCACTCGAAGGTGTCGCGGAGGGAAAAGACGCGGTCCATAAGTTTCTGCGCGGTGGTGTTGCCGGAGGAGCGAACGACGCGCGCGTACTGGTTGTCCACCCGCGACTTACCGGCAGCAACGTCGCCGCTGACGAATTGATCTAGCAGCATGACGACGGCCTGGAGCACATCCAATGGCTCAAAACCGGTGACCGCCACTGGCAGATTGAACTCGCGCGGCAGGAACTCGAAAGCGTCCGTGCCGGTGGTGGTGGCCACGTGGCCTGGGCCGATAAACCCATCAACCTTGGTTTCGCCGCCGTTGACGATGGCGCGCAGCGGCGGCTCGATAAGTACGTGGTTGGAAAACACGGAGAAGTTTTCCACGCCCTGCCGGCGTGCGGCCTCAACGGTCACGGCAGTCGACGGGGCGGTGGTCTCGAACCCGACGGCGAAGAAAACGACCTGCTTATCGGGGTTGTCGGTGGCAATTTTCAGCGCGTCGAGAGGCGAGTAGACAAAGCGTACATCGGCGCCGCGCGCACGTGCCTGCATCAGCGACGTTTCGGACCCCGGCACGCGCATCATGTCGCCGAAGGTCGTGAAAATGACGTCTTCCTGCTGTGCCAGCCAGATGGCATCGTCGACGCGCCCCATGGGGATGACACAGACGGGGCAGCCGGGTCCGTGAATCAGCTCGATGTTCTCCGGTAGGAGGTTTTCCAAGCCGTAGCGGTAAATGGTGTGCGTGTGCCCGCCACAGACTTCCATCAGTGCGATGGGCTTTTCCAGCTTGGTGGCCTCGCGTTCGATGCGTGCGAGCAGCTTCTTCGCAGCGGCGGGATCGCGGAATTCGTCAACGTATTTCATGGTGCCGTCCAGCCCCCTTAGTTGATCTGTGACGATGAGAAGGATTCCAGCTCATCCTCGTAAGCGTCGCCACCTAGCTGTTTGATTTGCTGGAGCGAGAGCCTGGCCTCTTCCTCGTCGATCTTGCTCATGGCGAAACCGACATGTACGAGAACCCAATCACCGGCGGTGAGGCTCTCGTCAATAAGTAAATCGGTGGAAATCATGCGTGCGACGCCACCAATTTCCACTGTTGCACGGGCAGCATCGTGGACTTCCGTGATGACGGCGGGGACACCAAGACACATACGCTTCTCCTCGTTTGCAATACTTATCGAGACTACCATCAGGAGCAGCGAGCCTCGTTTTCGAAGGACGAGTGACGCAAGCAGTTTTGTCCGCCAGCAGCTGTGAAGTTAGGGATAGTGAGCATGCAGCCGAAGAATCGTCTGAACACCAACGAAGCCAAGGTAAACACCAATATTGGTCGCGTTCGGGCACGTCCGTTCAGGCTTCTCGACGACTACGTCACCCTGCAACACGGCTCCGGCGGAAAGGCATCCGCAGCTCTGGTTGAACAGGTCTTTTTCGATGCCTATGGCAATGAAATTTTAGGGCAGGGTGGCGACTCCGGGCTCTTCGCTGCCGATGCCGTCGTCAAGGCTGCGACAGCTTCTGCACATGGCGGGGCGCGTTTGGCAATGTCCACTGACTCCTACGTGGTCAATCCCATCGAGTTCCCGGGCGGCAACATCGGCGATTTGGCCGTCAACGGCACGATCAACGATCTGGCGGTAGCCGGAGCCAGGCCGCTGGCGCTGACCGCATCGTTCATCCTGGAAGAGGGGCTGGAGATCGCGACTCTCCGTCGCATCGTGGCGAGTATGCGCACCGCTGCCGATGCCGCAGGGGTGAGCATCGTCGCCGGCGACACCAAGGTTGTGCCGAAGGGCGCAGGTGACCAGGTCTACATCACCACGGCCGGGGTGGGCGTGGTCCGCGGCGACTACGCCGGTGCCGCTACGAAAGGATCTGTCTACGCAAACATCGAGGCCGGAGACCGCATCCTCGTCTCCGGTCCAATCGCCGATCACGGCATGGCCGTCATGCTCGCCCGCGGCGACTTGGCTCTGGCCGCGCCTATCGAGTCCGATACCCGTGCCGTCAACGGCCTGGTCGAGGCACTACTTGAAGCTGCCCCCGGCACTCGCTGGATGCGCGATGCCACTCGTGGCGGCCTCGGCACGGTCGCCAACGAGCTCGCCCGTGGCACCGGTTTTGGTGTCGTGCTTGACGACGAATCCATTGCGGTTCGTGAAATGACCCGTGGCGCCTGTGACATGCTCGGCATCGATCCGCTCTACGTCGCCAATGAAGGCACCTTCGTCGCCGTTGTCCCGGCTGAGCAATCCGAGGCAGCGCTCAGTGCGCTCCACGCAGCCGGGGCTTCCGAGGCTCGTGATATCGGCTCCATCGAGGACGAGCCCGCCGCTTCCGTGGTGCTGGTCACCGGATTCGGTGGCACCCGCATGGTGGACATGTTGGTCGGCGACCCGCTGCCGCGCATCTGCTAGACATCCATGCCGGTTGCCGCCAGCAGGCGACCGGCCACCGCCTGGCCAAGACTCAAGCCGCCATCGCCCGGCGGCACGATTTGATGCTGCAACAGAGTAAAGCCCTCAGCTGTAACTTCGCGCTGCAGCAACTCCATCAACAGCGCATTGTTCGCGCAACCCCCGCTGACACCGACAACATCGGTTCCAGCTTCCTCCGCCGCCTGCACCAATCGCTTGCCGACGACGCCCGCAACCCCACTGTGAAACAAGAATGCGGCCTGCTCAGCGTCAGGCGATGCTGCCGCCTCTCGAATGACGTCCTGGAGGGGCACCGGCTTCGTCTCTGAACTGATCGCTCCGAGCGCTTCCGCATGTGACCTCACGTAGCGAGTCGCCACTGCCTCCAACTCCATGGCCGCTTGCGCCTCGTAGCTGATGGCCGCGCCACCGCGCCAGCGAGGCAGCAGCAGAGCTGCGGCGGCATCGAATATGCGGCCTAGAGACGAAGTTTGCACGGTGCCAATTCCCGTCGCCAGCTGGCTTTTGACCAGGGCTACTTCGTGTTCGTTGGAGAGGTTGCGTAGGAGACGGTCGTCGTCAAGCTCCCACTCGTGCGCGAGACCGAGGGCTAGCCGCCACGGATGCGTGACGGCACGATCGCCGCCTACCAATGGGAAAGAGGGGCAGTGCCAGGTGCGTTCCCAGCCTGCGGAATCTCGACTGAGCGTGAGGATCTCGCCGCCCCAGATGGAACCATCAGTGCCATAGCCGGTGCCGTCGAGGGTAGCGACGACTGCGTGACCGGCACTGGGGGAAAGGAGGCGGTGTTCGGCGAGTAGGGAGAGCGCGTGGGCGAAGTGGTGTTGAACCGAGAGCAGCTCGATGTCGTGCTCGGCAGCGAAGCATTCGGCGAAGGCGGTAGTGGCGTAGCCCGGGTGAAGGTCGCAGACGACAAAATCCGGGGTCGCGTCACGCATGGAAAGGAGCTGATCAACTGCTCTCTGGTAGGCCTTCTGACTGGCCCACGAACCCATGTCACCAATGTGTGCGGAGACGTGAACGAGGTCCCCATGCGCGATCGCGAAAGTGTTCTTCAGCTCCCCGCCAGTCGCGAAAATGGTGGGTTGCGACGTACTACGGGCGCTGGTGCCGGTGCTAGTGCCCGTGTGGCTACGAGAATCGGTGGCCGTGATTGAAACGGGGATGGGAGCGAAGCCACGGGACCGGCGCGATGGGGCGGTGCCGATGAAAACCGAATCTTCAACGGGGACGTGGATTTCGCGGTCGTGGAGGATGAAAGCGTCGGCGATGTGACCGAGCTTCTTCAGCGCGTCGGCATTGTCGGTGCACACGGGCTCGCCACTGAGGTTGCCGCTGGTGACCACGAGCGGGCGATCGCAAAGCAACAGGTGAATGCCTGAGTATGGAAGCATAATGCCGAAGCTGTCGAGGCCAGGGGCGATGAGATCGGAAAGCGGCCCCGACCGCTGCTTCGGTGCAATCACAATCGGTGCCTCAGAGGAGTCGAGGAAACGCTTCTCCTGCTCAGTTAACTCAACCAGTTGGGCAGCGGTGTCAACAGTGGGAGCCATTACCGCCAGCGGTTTGTCGGGTCGACGCTTGCGCATCCGTAGTTTCTCGCAGGCAGCGTCGTTGGCGGCATCGCAGACCAGGTGAAAACCACCAATACCTTTGACGGCGAGCAGGGCGCCGTCGTCAAGCAGCGCGTGTGCGCGACGAAAGAGTGCGAGAACCTCCTCGCGGGAGGTAGCGGTGATGGTGCCGCCTGCATCGTGCCAGCTCAGATGCGGTCCGCAGTCGAAACAGCTGATTGGCTGGGCGTGATAGCGGCGATCGGTCGGGTCGGTGTATTCGCGCTCACACGGGGTGCACATCGGAAAGGCCGCCATAGTGGTGCGCGGGCGGTCGTAGGGCAGTTCAGTGATGATGGACAGACGCGGCCCGCAGTTGGTGCAAGAAATGAAAGGGTAGAGGTAGCG
The DNA here is from genome assembly GCF_014335015.1 of Corynebacterium sp. LK31. Lineage (NCBI taxonomy): Bacteria > Bacillati > Actinomycetota > Actinomycetes > Mycobacteriales > Corynebacteriaceae > Corynebacterium > Corynebacterium sp. LK31. Next base: position 55,129 of record NZ_PDGW01000025.1, read on the forward strand.
CGGGTTGGTAGGGTCGAAAAACTCACGGCGGCAGTCCGGGCACAGTGCGGTGTCGGGCGGAAGCAGCGCGCGGCCGGGGTAGCTGTGGCGAGAGGACACGATGGTGAACTCGCGCTCATGGCCCAGCGCAGCGATGTGCTCGGCGGAGTGATTGATGATGCGGGCAAGCGCCGGCAGTTCGGTGAAAAGCTGGCTGCGGAAGGCAGCGAGGGCGTCCGACGCGCCTTCTACCTCGATGAATACGCCTTGCTCATCATTGCCGCAGAAGCCGACGAGACCCGCGCGCCGGGCGATGGTGGCCACAAAAGGGCGGAATCCGACCCCCTGGACGATTCCTTCGATACGCCAGCGAATGCGTTGAATGCCCGTGCCCATCCCCGCCCCGGTCGTGCCTGCCTTTTCCATGCGTTCAACTTTACGTAAGCGACTCGGGTCCGTTCGCACTGCTACTTTGGAGATTGTGCACGAAGTAGCGTTGAGCATGCAGTTGGCGAAGGTTGTCACGAGAGCAGCCGAAGGTCGAACTGTACGCACTGTGCACCTGCGGATAGGCGCTCTGCGTCAGGTTGTTCCAGAAACCCTTTCATACGCGTGGGATTTCGTCAGTCGCGATACCGGTTTGGGGCACGCGGAGTTGGAGATCGACTGGGTGCCTGCCGTTGTCGAATGCGCGCACGGCCATCGCGAACAGGTCGGGCCACTCGACGGTCTGCTGTGCCCCACGTGCGGAGAGCCCGGACGCGTAATCTCGGGGGAAGAGTTCACAATCGTCGACATCGACGTCGACACGCACAAGTAGGAAAGACGGTTTTATCATGGGACGTTTCCACCGGCATGACGGCGATGACGCACACCACCATCACCACCATCATCATGACCACGACCATGACCACCATCACGGCCATGACCACGTTCATCTCGCCGATCCCGATGACACTAGCCACGGCGACCATTCGGGTTATGAAACCGGCGTGGAACGCGTGACCATCCTCGAGGACATCTTCAGCGAAAACGACCATCGCGCGGAGCATAATCGCGAGCTGCTTGCTGAGCATGGCGTGGAAGCCATCAACCTGATGAGCTCCCCGGGTTCAGGCAAGACTGCGCTGTTGGAGAAGACACTGGCGGCTGCGCAGGGAAAGCTGCGCGTCGGCATTATCGAGGGTGATATTGAGACGGCTCTCGATGCCGACCGCCTGGAGGGTTATGGGGCACAGATTTCGCTGCTGAACACGGGCAACGGATTCGGTGGTGAATGCCACTTGGACGCCCCGATGGTCTCCCGCGCGCTCGAGGGGCTGGATCTGTCCACGCTTGACCTGGTCATGATTGAAAATGTGGGAAACCTTGTCTGTCCGGCTGAGTTTGAGGTCGGTGAGACTCGCAAGGCAATGGTCTACTCCATCACCGAGGGGGAGGATAAGCCGGTCAAGTACCCGGTGATGTTCCGCTCTGTACAGGTGGTGGTTATCAACAAGATGGACCTTGCCCCGTACCTTGACTTCGACATGGAGCTCTTCCGCGCCAACCTGGAAAAGGTCAATCCAGGCGTGAAGGTGATTGAGGTCTCCGCTAAGACCGGGGAGGGCATCGACGAATGGCTCCGTTGGGTCAACCCTGCGCTGGTTGATTAAGCGCGCGCCGGGGGCCGTCGTGAAGCAATGGGGGCGTCACAGCATGCTTGACGACGGCCCCGTTACCCCCCCCTCGCTTCGCTCCACCTTAGTGGGGGATAGGTGATATCCCGCTGTAATCTGCGGCGGTTTTTCACGTTCACTACCTGTACCTGGAGCTATATTTACGCAACATTTATCTTGCATATTATTTTGTTATAACCGCAGCGCAGCACCATTATTCAGGTTGTTCTTAGGTCGCTATACTTGGCCATGTATAGGCAATGGGCCTTGGTAGTTGTAAAACCTCGAAACCAATATTCCTAATAACTAAGCAGAAGGCGCAGCGAAAAAATGATTAGTGGCGCGAATTGGCAGGAAGGGACCCTCGGCGAAAACCTCGCTAGAGCTGGTGTCTCACGGCGCAGTTTCATGAAGTTTTGTGGCACTATGGCGGCAATTTTTGCCGCCGGAACTCCGAATGTCGGTGAGGCTGCGGCGCAGTCACTGACTCCCTCGGCGGAGGAAATCGCAGATAAGCTCTCGGCTGTAAAGAAGCCGAAGGTGGCTTGGCTGCAGTTGCAGGAATGTACCGGATGTATGGAATCCGTATTGCGTTCCGGAGGCACCACTGCTGAAGATGTGGTGCTGAACCTGGTTTCGATGGACTACAACGAGCTGCTCATGGCACCGTCCGGGCATGCGGCTGAAAAGGCTTTGGACGACATGAATGCCGAGGATCACATTCTGGTGGTCAATGGCTCGATTCCGACCGGCGAGAACGGTGCGTACTGCACCATTGGCGGTAAGTCGGCAGAACAGGTGCTGCTCGAGGCTGCTGAGAAGGCCACGGCAATCCTGGCCGTTGGTGCCTGCGCAGTCTGGGGTTCTGTCCAGGCTGCTAAGCCGAATCCGACCGGTGCCAAGGGTGTCGATGAGATTATCAAGGACAAGCCGGTGATTAACGTCTCTGGTTGTCCGCCGATTGGTGAGGTGATTACGGCCACCCTGACGTACGTACTCACTTATGGCAAGACACCGGAGGTCGACGCTGAGGGGCGGCCAAAGTTTGCCTATGACCAGCGTATTCACGACTCCTGCCCGCGTCGCGCGCATTACGATGCCGGTCAGTTCGTGAAAACCTTCGACGACGAAGGCGCACGAAACGGCTGGTGCCTTTACGAGGTCGGCTGTAAGGGGCCATCCACGTTTAGCCCATGCCCAATCGTGCAGTGGAACCTTAAGTCCGGTTGGCCAATTGGTGCTGGTCACCCATGTATTGGCTGTACTGAGAAGGACTTCTTCGACCAGTTCACTCCGTTCTACGACAAGCTGCCGGGAATCCCGGGTATTGGAGTGGAGTCCAGCGTGAACACGGTCGGCGTTGGACTGCTGGCTGCCACTGCCGCAGGTGCCGCGGTCCATGGCGGACTCACACTGGTGAAGGAACTGAAGATAAGGCGCTCCAACGGCGAAGAAAAGGTGTTGGCTGCGTTTGGTGGTGTGGAAGGCCGGAAGCCACCGATGGTCGACCTTCCTTCAAACGCACCAGGCACGCAGAGCGAGACAGCATCCGATTCGAAGGACAACTAAGGGGGCATAGGACATGGCTACGGAAAAAGTTGTAATCGACCCGATTACCCGAATCGAGGGACACCTTCGCATTGAGCTGGAACGCGAGGGAGACCAGATCAAAACCGCGTGGAGTGAGACTACTCAGTTCCGCGGTATCGAAACCATTGTGAAAAACCGCGATCCTCGCGATGTCTGGGCATTCGTTGGTCGTATCTGTGGTGTGTGCACGGGTACTCACTCGGTGGCGTCCATTGCCGCTGTCGAAGATGCCATTGGCTCGACACCGCCCCCGCAGGCACGTCGTATTCGCGACCTGGTGATTGGCTCGCAGGAGATTCACGACCACGTCGTGCACTTCTACCATCTTCACGGTCTGGACTGGATTGATGTCACGAAGGCTCTCGAGGCAGATCCGAAGAAGACCGTTGAGTTCGCGCAGTCGATCGGCTCGACGTGGAAGGGCAACAACGAAGAAACCTTCGCCCGGGTCAAGGAGACCGTGCAGGGCATTGTGGACTCCGGCCAGCTGTCCATCTTCACCGGCGGCTACTGGGGACATGAGGACTACCGCTTGCCGCCTGAGGCCAACCTGATGGCAGTGTCGCACTACCTCGACGCCTTGGCTTTCCAGCGCTCTATCATCCGCATTAACACCGTCTTCGGCGGTAAGAATCCACACCCGAACTTCCTGGTCGGAGGCATGGCGTGCTCCATCGACCCGGAACGCTCTGAGACGGTCAACCAAGTCGGCATTGATCAGATCAAGTCCTGGATCGACGAGATTGTGGAGTTCGTCAATGACTGCTTCTACCCAGATGCAGTCGCCATCATGAGCGTTTACAAGGACTACTTCGACATCGGTCGCTCCTCCGACAGCTTCCTGGCGGTAGGCATGGCCGGCGCCACTTACTCCGGCGACCCGGCTAAGTCCCGTGTCCAGACCGTGCATCCAGACATCAAGCCCGGTGTCATTCTCGACGGTGACTACACCAAGCTCCACCCATTCCAGCCGGAAAAGATCGAGGAATTCATCAACTCCGCCTGGTATACGCAGGAAGCCGGCGATGATGTCGGCCTCAAGCCGTATGACGGCGAAACAACTGTGAACTACACCGGCCCGAAGCCGCCGTACGAGTGGTTGTCGGACAATGAAAAGTACACCTGGTCGAAGGCGCCGCGTTACGACGGTCGCGCTGTTCAAGTTGGCCCGGTTGCTCGTGTGCTGTTGGCATACCTGCAGAAGGAGCCGGAGACAATGCGCCTGGTCGACGAGGTCATGGATAAGCTCGACCTGCGCATTGAGCAGATGAACTCCACTGCGGGACGCACCTACGCACGTGCTGTGGAGTCTGTGACCACCGCCAATTACTTGGCAGATCACATTTTCCCGGAGTTCGTTGAGGCCCTGAAGAACGGCGACATCGATGTCTTCGACAACAGCCGTTGGGAGCCGACCACGTGGCCGGAAAAGTGCCAGGGCGTGGGCTTCCTCGAGGTCGCTCGTGGCATGCTCAGCCACTGGGTCAAAATTGAAAATGGCAAGGTGACCAACTACCAAGCCGTGGTTCCCACCACGTGGCTGGCCGGTGGCCGTGACTCGAAGGGGCAGCTTGGCCCATACGAGCACGCGCTGGCTGGCGATGGCACACATCCGCTGGTTGATCCCGAGCAGCCGCTTGAACCACTTCGCACGATTCATTCCTTCGATCCATGTATGGCCTGCGCAGTCCACATTTTGGATCCGGCTGGTCAGGAAATGTTTAAGGTGACGACGGCATGACACCCCCAGTGAGTGAAAATCCGGAACTGCGACTAAAAGATTCCAAGGGCAACCCCCTGGTTATTGCGGTTATTGACGCACACACCAGCCACTGGTTGTCGCCATCCGAGGTCATTCAGGCCGCAGCAATTGTCCCGGACGACTCCCGCGATCCTGTCGACCTTGCGCTAAAGGTCAGCTTGCGTCGTCGTCGTGACGATCTTTTCCACCTCGACGGCACGCCACTGATGAAACTGACCCCGGATTCCTACGACCCGGCGACGCCTGACCGCCGTTACTCCATTGCCAAGGTGCACGGCCTCAACATTGCGGATCAAACGGTCGATGTCGCCATCATGCGCGGTGAATTGAATGCGGTCGTTGAGGCATCCACGATGTCCCGTGAGGAAGGCGTTCTACTTCGTCGTAACGCGAACATGCATCATGGTCGCGGGCACCGCAGCATGGGCGTCGCGCTTGCGCCCATTGACAAAGACGGAAATATCATCGGAGAGTTCATCTTCGAAGGATTCGTGGCAATGGGGCTGCGGAAACTCGACGAGGCCATTGCGGAGAACAAGAAGGGCTCCGGTTCGTGGGTCGAGGTTCACCTGTGGGGATGGGCGCTGCGCGTTCAACATTGGTTGAACCTGGCGCTGATGTTGGTGATGACCTTTACTGGCTGGTACATCATGCAGCCCTATTTGACTGAGCGCACCTATGACGGCTCGGCCGCGGGATTCGCGATGGGATATGTCCGTTTCGCGCACTTCTTAGCCGGATTCCTATGGATCGCGGTGGGGCTATGGCGTGTCATTCTGCTGTTTGTTACCCACGACCGACAAACACGATGGCGTGCGCTATGGCCGATTTATAACAAGCAGGATGTTAAAGACCTCTGGCACACGATGCAGTACTACCTCTTCCTGCGCAAGGAAGGGCCGTTCTACTTCGCACACAATCCGCTGCAGCAGCTGGCGTACACCGGCATTTACGCGATGTGTTTCATCCAGATGCTCACAGGTTTGTCGCTATACGCGATGATGGACCAGTCCAACTGGTTCTTCCAGCTGTTGGCTATGCCCACGCACTGGATTGGCATCGGCTACTTCCGCCTGATTCACACAATCATCATGTACCTGATTTGGCTCTTCGCCATCATTCACGTCTACCTGGTTATCCGCTCTGATGCGGTACACAACCACGGTGGTCTGTCCTCGATGATTGGTGGCTCTGTCTGGCTACCGCGCGGCACGCAACCGGTTGACTCTCCACGCATTGGATAGGAGATCATTGGGTAACGATAAGGTGTCCGACGCAGTCACCGGTGCTGATGCTGGCACTCCGTTGGTGACGGTTCTTGGCATCGGCAACCCCGTCATGGGCGACGACGGCATTGGTCTCGAGCTGCTGAGGCGCCTTGCCCCAGAACTGGAATCTGCAGGCATGGGGCAGACAACGCAGGCCGGGGATTCTGCGCATCTGGTCTGGTCGCCCTCCAACCTCGATGATCCTGCGAACCTCGCCGGGCGAGGGGACGAATGGACGGGTGCGGTTGCCTACATCGATGGTGGCACCTGCGGTATGGAGTTGCTGCCCATCGTGCAGGAGGCCAAGAACCTATTGTTGCTCGACGCTCTCGCTGGTCCGGGGGATCCCGGTACCGTCGTCAAGCTCGTCGGTGACCAGATCCCTAGACTATTGGCGGCAAAGCTGTCCGCGCATCAGGTCGGCTTGCTGGATTTGCTCACCGCGGCGCGACTGCTGGGGCAGGAGCCTGAGCGCGTCGGTGTGGTGGGAGTGGTCTACGAGTCTGCCGACATGGTGGTGGGGCTCAGCAACACGGCACTTGGCGGCATTGAGGAGGCGACTGAGGTTGCGCGCGAGCTCATCGACAGCTGGCTTGCCGACGAGCGCGACAGTGACGTCTAACCCTCGCCCTCAGCGCTGACCTCAATACTGGAGATTTCAAACTCGCGGCCGTGCCGCAAATCCGCAGTTGGGGTGCCGCAGACAGGGCAGGTTAGAGCATAGAATTCATCAATTTCATGCTCAGCCTCGCAGGTGGGGCAGTAGACCGTCGAGACAATGAGCTCGGCATCTAACTCGGCGCCCTCACACTGCGTCGCGGCACTGGCCACAGGCCATGCGGCGATGAGGGAATCGTAGACGACCCCGGAGCGGTCGCCCACACGCATTGACACCTTTGTCACGGTACGTCCCGGGCAGACCTCGGCAATCTTTTCCACCACGCTGGTCAACAATCCAAGCTCATGCACAGATACCATTATGGCGAAGCACTCAGCGCAAAGGAGGCGCAGGCGGACCATGTCATCCAAATCCGTTCCGGTTACCCAGCACATCCAGCTCGATGAGCTTGTTGACCCATTCGAGGCACGACTGGATGTCTATCGCGATGACAACGGCGCCATCACACAGGTGTCCTTCGACCTTTCAGGGCTACCGCGTATCGACGGGATGCTCGTGGGCAAGCAGGCGCTGGCTGTACCAGATATCACCAAGCGGCTGTGTGGCCTGTGCCCGGTTGTGCATCATCTTGCAGGCGTGCGGGCGGTAGAGGACCTTTACGGGGTCTTCGACATTCCTCGAACCGCACAGTTGATTCGAGAGCTGCTGGCGGCCGGGTCGACCTTGGATAATCTAGCGACCAAATTTGTGGCCGTCGACCGCGAGGGGGCGCGGGCAATGAAGCGTGCCGGAAAAGCTCTGATGCGTGCAGCGGGGGCACCGTCGCACTTCCCGGATGTCGCCGTCCCCGGCGGTGTGCGCGCGACAGTGGATAAGACGCTGGTTTCTGAGGCAGAAACTGCTCTGGAGGTACTGGCTGAGACGGCGGTAATCAAGGAAGTGGAGCTTCTTCCCACTCCCGATGCCCCTGATGCTTGGACGGATACTTTTGACGGCCTCGACGTGGCAGTTGTCGATGCCGACGGTGAGCTTGCGCCGCTGGGAAATTACCTCGCAGTCGCGCGGCATGACACCGATACCGCGGCGGAGATTTTCCCGGCTGCTGATTGGCCCACACGCGTTCGTGAATCCCGTCCGGGCGATGCCGCTCCCAGACCGGTGTTTGATGCCTCGAAGGAGTTGGGCAAGCATGGCTGTGAAGGTCAGCGGGCCGATTTCTACCGGGTGGGGCCGGTCTCCAGACAGGTTGTCGTCGATAAGCGTGGGGTGAGCCCACGCGACGCCCAACGCCAGCTTCTCGCTGACACCGTGGCTTGGGCGAGGCGGGTGCTTTCCGACGGGGAACTGCTCGGCGAGCATGTGTGCGATCCGAATGCTGCGACAGCGATTGAGAATGCTGACTTTGAAGGGCATCGCAGTGGTGTCGGGATGATTGACGGGCCGCGCGGGCTGTTAGTGCATCGCTATACGGCAGGGGCTGACGGCATCATCACGGATTGTCAGATCATGACACCAACTGCGCAGAACGAACCCTGGCTGACTCGTATGCTCACCGAGCAGCTGTGCGGCGGCGGAGAGGCTGCGGGGGTCGAGAAGTCCATCTGGGCCGCTGATCCGTGCTTACCGTGTAGTTCGGCACCTGCGGGAGTGATGACATTCACGATGCAGGAACATGCCGGTGCACCTGCGGACAATATGACAACGGATAGCCGTGGTTCGGCGGACGCCCCGACTGTAGCGGAGAGGACGAAGTAACACGATGTGTCTTGGAATTCCTGCCCGGGTTTTGGCAATAGCCGATGGTCCACTGCCGATGGCGACAGTGGATATGGCGGGGCAGAAGCGGCAATGCTCGGCAATGTACGTGCCTGAGCTGGTGGCAGGTGATTGGGTGTTCGTCCAGAACGGGTTCATCATGAACGTGCTGGACGAACAGGAGGCCAAGGAGTCCTTAGCCGCAATTGAGGAATATAACCTCATCGAACATGTCGCTGAGGTCTCCCCGAAGGGGCGGACCTAGTTCACGCAGGTCACGCCAGCGGCGTCAATAGCGGGGCGATCTTCCTGCGGAATTTCGCCGCCCTCTTGGCCGATGATGTCGCCATTGGAACCATCTTCAACTTCAGGCGCAGGTTCGGCACCGTCGCCCGAATCAGTGGCCATTCCCTCTGATGTCAATCCTGGGCCGTCGTAGTCACCGGCAATTGTCACTGAGATGTGGTGTGGATCGAGGTATGGATCGTGGACAATCGGTACGCCACCGAGTGCTTCAGAGATGGCCTGAGCTGCCGGATCCTCTGGGTCAGCCGCATTGATCTGGCTGGAGGCAACGCCGGCGAACTCAGCGTTGCCGACCTCTCCCTGGGTGTAGCCCTTTTCCGTTAAGAAGCCTGAGACGCCGCTGGCCAAACCTTCGATGCCTGTGGCGTTGTAAACGCTGACTGTAGTTTCAGCCGCGTTGGGGTCAGCCTTCTTTTCGTCTTCTTCCTTCGCCGGAGCTTTTTCTTCCTTGGTGCCCAGCAGGGTCTCGAAGTACTGGTGAACCTGGCCCTTATCGATTGTGACCACCGACTCGCCATAGTCACCGACACCGTCAATCGAGGTCACCGGGATAGTTTCAAACTTCACGTTGCCACCACTGAGGCCCTGCATCTGGGTGGCAAATCCGGTGACATCCCAGTTGTCGTCGAGCACCACCGAACGCTGGACGGCGTTGCCCAGTTCAGACAGCTTCGCGGGATTAGACAGCGTGCCAGCGCCGAGCAGCTTATTGGTGAACGAGGCCATGAAGACCTGCTGGCGAGTAATTCGGTCGAGGTCACCGCGGGGCAGACCATGGCGCTGGCGGACGAATGAGAGCGCGTCGGCGCCCTTCAATGTCTGTGAGCCCGCTGGGAAATCTGCACCCGAGAACTCGTCGTAGACAGCCTCATTCAGACATACATCGACACCGCCGATGGCATCGGTGAGCAGGACGAAGCCGAGCAGGCCAACTTCTGCGTAGTGGTCAACGGTGATACCGCTGAGGTCGCTAATGGTTTCAATCAGAGCTCTACGTCCGGCCTCGGTCGAGCGACGCTCAATGTCTTCCGGCGAGGCCCCGCTTCCTGCGAGTTCCTCTTCCACCATTTGCTTTGTGTTGCCGTAGACACCATTAATCTTTGTGTTGCCTAGGCGATTGGTGTGGACATAGGTATCGCGCGGAATGGAAATTGCCGTCGCTGAAGAACCATCGGCAGGAACACGAATCACAATAATCGTGTCTGTATTCGTGGCTTCTTCGTCGCCGGCACGCAGAAGCTCAACTTCTTCCGGAGTCAGCGGGTTGCCCTGGGCATCGGTGCGAGAGTCGGAGCCGACGAGCAGAATATCGGTTGCACCGTCCTTCTCACTGCCCAGACCGAAGTCGCCACCCGAACCCAAGTTGTCGGTGGTTCTACCAAGTGTCCACCAGCCAACTGCGGAAATAACCAGGATAATGGCTGAGAGCAGCACAAGCGCATTGCGTAGCATCGGCGGCCAAGCTTGGGCTGTACTCTCTGCAGAGGACGGTGGCGCTTGAATATCGCGTGCGTGACGCGCGCGTGGCGTGTGGCTGCTCAAACCGGGGCTCCTCTTAAACCGTTTTTCGAAAATATAATTTGTGCTGCATGTCTGCGTGGGCATTCCACACATCGTGGAGCGCAGTAAGCAGCTGCGGAAACTACATAAACCTTAACCGTCCAACCGTGTGCGGTTACACCTCAACACAGTGTCAATCGTATCTACGATAGTGATAAAGAAGAATATGTCCGAAATTTCAGTCTCGCATTTCGCCACTCCTGGACCAACCCACAGCAACTCGCGGCGTCCCATTGTCGCCATAACTGGTGCGGCGGGACAGCTGGGTACTGCGCTTCAGTGTGATCCTTTTGCCGCCGATGTTGAGGTGCGCGCTCTCACTCGGGCACAGTTGGATATCACTGATTCGGCTGCTGTGGAGGCAACGCCTCTGCTTGACGACGTCGACATCATCATTAACGCGGCAGCGGCGACCGATGTCGATGGCGCAGAATCCGATCCCGGTTCGGCGCACCTTATCAATGCACTTGGACCGAAGTACTTGGCGGCTCGGGCGAAAAAGGAAGACGCGTATCTCATTCACATCTCCACCGACTATGTCTTTGGTGATGTAGCAATCGATGAGATGACGGGGCAGCGTCGAGCGCTGCGAGTTGATGATTTCACCGCGCCTCGGACTATGTACGGACGTACCAAGTTAGTGGGGGAGAGTAATGTGCATGATTCGGGTGCGCGTTTCGCTATTTTGCGCACGGCGTGGGTCTGGTCGGGGCCCACACAGCCGGAGGCCAAGGACTTCGTTTCCACGATGATTCGTCTGGCAGAGACGGCGACTGACGACCAGGGCAACCCGGCAATTATTAAGGTCGTTGACGATCAGCACGGTAACCCCACCTTTGTTGGTGATCTCGCCGGGGCTATCTGGGAGTTGTCCGAACGTGTGTTGTCTGAACCGAGCAGCGCACCGACCGGCACCTTCCATGTCACGGGCAGCGGTGAGGCGACATGGTTCGAGGTGGCTCGCGAAGTGTTTCGGCTCACCGGTCACGATCCGCAGCGTGTGGTGGCTTGTACCAGCAGTGAGTTCCCACGTCCGGCCCCACGTCCGGCCTGGTCCGTGTTGGATGGTTCGGCATGGAGTGAGGTAGGTCTACATGCACTTCCGGAGTGGCAGGACACTTTGCGAGCAGTCCTGACCTAGGGTCTAGGTTTGTGATTGAAACCTCGAATTCCCCGCAACCCTCGCAGCTTCCGCTCGGTGTGGTCACCGTGACCTTTTCGCCCGGTGAGCACCTGAGCAAGCTGGTGGATTCGCTGGGCCCCGCCGCCAGTGCCTCCACGCGTCTGATTATGGCCGACAACGGCTCGACGGATGGTTCCGTGGAGAAGGAAGAAGCTCGGGCCAAGGAGACCGGAGCGGATGTTCAGCTTCTGCGCACCGGCGGCAACATTGGCTATGGCGCGGCCGCCAACCGTGGCATTGCGGAGCTGGGGCGGGCTCGCCGTGCTGGTGAAATCAATCCTGATTACGTCATGCTGGTCAACCCTGACGTGGTGTTTGCCCCTGGCGCAATCGATGTTCTGTTGGAATGCGCGCAGCGCAATCCCAAAGCTGGAGCGATTGGTCCGCTGATTCGCGAGGCGGATGGCAGCGTGTACCCGTCGGCACGCGCGGTTCCTAAACTTGTCAGCGGTATCGGACACGCGCTGCTTGCCGATATCTGGCCTACTAACCCTTTCTCACGTCACTACCGGGATGACACGGATATGGATCGTGAGCGATCGGCGGGATGGTTGTCGGGCGCATGCCTGCTGCTGCGGTGGGATGCGTTCGACCAGATTGATGGCTTTGATACCCGCTACTTCATGTACATGGAGGACGTGGATTTGGGTGACCGACTGGGCAAGGCCGGTTGGAGCAATGTTTTCTGTCCCCGTGCAGAGATACGTCACGCGCAGGGACATTCTGCCAGTAAGCACCCGGAAATTACCGTAAAGGCCCATCACGAGTCGGCATACCGTTTTATGTCAGATCGCCTGCCGGGGCCGGCGCTGGCACCTGTGCGACTGGCATTGCGTTTGGGGCTGTTCCTGCGTGGCAAAGTCATAATCGCGGTCAAAAAGCGTAGGAATTAATTAACTGTTGGAATGATCCATCGAAGAAAGTTACCGATTTCATGACTACCGAAGTTCGTCCGAGTGCTGGGCATGGCTCCGCCTTCCAGCCGGGAGCGGATGCTGCACAGCAGGCGGGAGCCACGTTGGCTGAACAGACTGACGCTGTCATTCTGGTTGGCGGGCAAGGTACGCGTTTGCGTCCCCTTACCGTGAATACGCCGAAGCCGATGCTGCCCACGGCAGGGCATCCATTCCTGGAGCATCTGCTTGGCCGCATTCGTGCAGCAGGTATGAAGCACGTGGTATTGGGCACCTCCTACCGAGCTGAAGTATTTGAAGAACACTTCGGCGACGGTTCGGATTTGGGTCTCGAAATTGAATACGTCTTTGAGGCTGAGCCGCTGGGTACCGGTGGCGGTATCCGAAACGTCCTAGACAAGCTGCGCTATGACACCGCAATGATTTTCAATGGCGATGTCCTCGGCGGTACCGACTTGCGCGCGGTGTTGGGCACCCACGCGGAGAAGGATGCGGACGTCACGATGCACCTCGTCCGTGTGCCGGATCCACGCGCGTTCGGCTGTGTTCCGACCGATGAGGATGGGCGCGTCCTGGAGTTCCTGGAGAAGACCCAGGATCCGCCGACCGATCAGATTAATGCCGGTATCTACGTGTTCCGCCGCGAGATTATCGAGTCGATTCCGGCTGGTCGCCCCATCAGCGTTGAGCGTGAAATCTTCCCAGCGCTGCTTGACCGCGGTATGAACGTCTACGGTCACGTTGATTACGCCTACTGGCGTGACATGGGGACTCCGGGTGACTTCGTCCGCGGCTCCTCCGATTTGGTCCGCGGTATCGCGCCGTCACCACTTCTAGAGGGTAAGCACGGCGAAGCGCTTGTCGACGAATCTGCGTCGGTCGGTGGCGGTGCTCTTCTCTACGGTGGCTCTGTTGTCGGCCGTGGGGCGGAGATTGGTGCGGGAGCTCGGATTGATCAATCGGTGATCTTCGACGGCGCACGCATCGGTGCCGGTGCTGTGATCGAGCGCTCTGTGATTGCCGATGGCGCCGATATCGGCCCGCGAACGGTCATCAGTGATGCCATTATCGGCGAGGGTGCCGTCGTTGGTGCTCGCTGTGAATTGATCAACGGTATCCGTGTGTGGCCGGGCGTCCAGATCCCCGATCACGGAGTACGTTTTTCGACGGATGTCTAGTCTGCAGCCTTCGGCGTGTCAGACTTTTGTCGGCAATATCTGATTAGAGTTGCCGAAGTGTCGTCAAAGTTGCTGGTGAGAGGCATGTGGCGAATGTGATTGAGTTCAGGTGGCAGGTTTAGGGTTCGGGCGCCATCCTTCAACCTGAACTTAATCCCCAACGCGGGGGGAGGGGCTTCAGGGGCAATGAAAAGTATTGGGGCAAATTCTCTATTCGGCTTGACCGATGGTGGGTTACACGTGTGTAATCACAAATGTGTGTTTCGCACACTAAGCCCAATTTAAAGACCCGCAGCAACAACCATCAGGAGGCCCTCGGCATGGAAAAGTCCAGCATGTTTGATGGCGGCTCTGCTGTGGATAGTGAGACGAATGCGGGTGACATCGCTGTGAATGATAGCTCCTCTGAAAACCAGCCTCGGCCGTTGACAGAGTGGGCAGATGACCTTTCGGGGTTGTTTGAAGCCGTCGATCAGGACTGGCAGGAGCAAGCTCTGTGTGCCCAGACCGATCCAGAAGCTTTCTTCCCTGAGAAGGGTGGATCCACTCGCGAAGCAAAGCGTATTTGTCGTGCTTGTGGTGTGCGAGATGAATGCCTGGAGTTTGCTCTCGAGCATGATGAGCGCTTCGGTATTTGGGGTGGCCTCTCTGAGCGTGAGCGCCGCCGTTTGAAGCGGCAGATTGGCTAGGGCAGCCGGGTCTGTATTTTATCCTTCGCTCGACCTCGCAGTTTCCCCTTGGGTAATACCCTGGGGGATTTTTCGGTGAACGAGTTTTTCCTGCTCTCTAGGGTTAATAGACGAAAATATGTCCGCTCAGCATGTCGCTGGGTGGGCCCTTTTGTCGCTTAGTTCTTAATGCGAGTTACTGACTGCGTTTATGACAAAAATCGCCCGAAAAATGGCCTGAAAGTGTCATAAACTTGCACAGTTTCACATTTGCAGCCCGTATTCACGCGTGCAGCCGGTAATTTATGGGGCCTGACCAGTTACTATCTTGAGAATCACACACTGTTTGTCTATTAACCCGGTCTCTAGGGAGCTCCTTAGAAGAAAGCTTTCTACAGGAAGTTCTCGTCGAAACTAGGGTCCACCTCAACCGGATCAATGCCCAGATATACCGCCACCAGGCGGATCAGTACATATTGCAGCATCTGGTCCAGTTCCACTCGGCCCGAGACACGGCGCTCAATGGGGCGGCGGAACACTACTACGCAGGGGCGGGTGGGGTTGCCTACGCGGTCAATGCCAGCAGGGATAAGTCGTCCCAGCGGAACAGGTCCATCAGCGACAATCTCTTCCGGGAAGTACATGTCCGGGCGCAACTGCATGCGAGGAATCGTGTCGATGGCGATGTCCAGGTGCGACAGTTGTCGGGACCAGCGCTGATCCAATGGGGCATAGGCGTCAATAACCGCCTGGTCAAAAGCTTCTGAACGGCTCTTCCAACGAGGTACTTCCGGCGGCAGCAGAGGTCCCCGAGGTCCGCGACCGCGTCGCAGTGAGCGTCGCAAAGAGCGCGGAGTATAAGCCGATGAATTCATATTTGTTGAGCATAATCGGTCGGCCTGTCAACGTGGGTGAGGTCAACTTTCGGCCATGTCGCGGGTTTGCTGGGTAAGGCTGGGGTGCCCCGGGGAGCGTCGGAAAGCGAAAAACGCCCGGAGTGGGAGAAAAACTATCGAAACTTAAAGTTAGGGTCTAGACTTTGATGCCGTGAGTGTTTTTAGACGTTGTTGCCGGCCCGGCTGTGGCAAACCTGCCGTAGCTACGTTGACGTATGCCTACGCGGAGTCGACGGCTGTGGTGGGGCCGCTCGCCGCCGCGTCCGAACCGCATAGCTGGGATCTCTGTGAGAAGCACGCGCGTTCCATCACCGCACCGCTGGGTTGGGAGCTCGTGCGTTACGACGTGCCGACGCCCGCCCAGGACGATGATGATTTGACCGCATTGGCGGAAGCCGTCCGTGAAGCTGGCCGCAACGCGACTGGCCTGGTGCTGCGGGATGAGGTCGACAACCGTCCTCAGACCTACAAGATTGATTCCAGCCGTCACCCGTCGACGCGGAAATCCGCGCGCGGTCACCTGCATGTAGTTCGCGATCCGGAGGATTCGGACGACTAACGGGGCGGGTGCCGTGCCCCAGCTCATGCCATCTTGCCGCGGCATTTCTTTGTGAGAGCCTCTCTGTGGCTAGTATCATTTTTCACAACACTGATACTTACCCAGAGAGGTTTTTCGTGGGCACTTACAATCGTTCCGATTTGGATGCCGTCATCAAGGCCTATGACGTGCGCGGTGTTGTCGGTGAGGGCATCGACGCGGACCTTGTCGGAGCCATCGGCGCCGCCTTTGGGCACATCATGCGTTCAGAGGGCGCAACGCGTGCCGTAGTTGGCCACGATATGCGTGAGTCCTCGCCGGAGTTGGCGGCTAGTTTCGCCGATGGCGCGGCAGCGCAGGGGCTCAATGTCACCCTGCTCGGCCTGACCTCTACGGACGAGCTGTATTTCGCCTCCGGAGTTAGGGAATGCCCGGGCGCGATGTTCACTGCCAGCCACAACCCAGCTGAATACAACGGCATCAAGATGTGCCGTTCGCTGGCCCGCCCAATCGGGCAGGAGACAGGGCTTGCTCAGATTAAGGATCTGCTTGTCGACGGAATTCCGGAGTACACCGGCACTCCGGGCGAAATTGATCGTGAGGATGTTCTGCAGGATTACGCGGCGTTCCTCCATGGGCTGGTCGACATTCGCTCCGGCCGTCGCCTGAAGGTTGCAGTCGATGCCGGTAACGGTATGGGGGGACTGACAGTTCCGGCAGTGCTCGGAGAAGACATGGATGTTGCTGACCTCTACTTTGAGCTCGACGGCAACTTCCCGAATCACGAGGCCAATCCGTTGGAGCCCGCCAACCTCGTTGACCTACAGAAGTTTACGGTGGAGCAGGGCGCAGACATCGGTATTGCCTTCGATGGCGACGCTGACCGCTGCTTCGTCGTCGACGAGAAGGGCAACCCGGTCAGCCCATCGGCCATCTGTGCGTTGGTGGCCACCCGCTACCTGGAGCAGAACCCGGGTGCGGCTATCATCCATAACCTGATCACATCGCACGTCGTGCCGGAGATGATTGTGGAAAACGGCGGAACTCCGGTTCGTACCCGTGTTGGGCACTCCTTTATTAAGGCGCAAATGGCCGAGCACAGTGCTGTTTTTGGTGGCGAGCATTCAGCGCACTACTACTTCAAGGAATTCTTCAACGCAGACTCCGGCATGCTGGCTGCCATGCATGTCCTGGCCGCACTGGCCGAGCAGGATAAGCCGCTGAGTGAATTCATGGCCGAGTACAACCGCTACGAGGCCTCCGGTGAGATTAATTCCCGCCTGGGCAGCGCCGAGGAGCAGCAGGCCAAGCAGAAGGAAATCGAGGCCGCGTTTGCCGATCGCACGGAGTCCTCGGACTGGATGGATGGCCTGACCATTGAGCTGGCGGACTCCAAGGCGTGGTTCAACGTCCGGGCCTCCAATACGGAGCCGCTGCTGCGTCTGAACGTCGAGGCTCCGACGCGTGCTGAGGTCGACGCTCTTGTCGACGAAGTTCTCGGCATCATCCGCGGTTAATCAACCCCACGCGCGCGTTTTAAGGCATGCTTGGGAGTATGACCTCGTCATTTAACTCCTCCCATAACCCGCGCCAAGAGGCCCTGTTCTATCGTATGGCCACTGCCGGTGCAGGTCTCAGAGCTGCTGCTTCCGCGACTCGCGGGGGTGCGTTTGCTCAACTTCCGCTGCCGCGCAGTGCGGTCATCCTTGTGGGAAATCGTCGGGCGCAGCTCGCCGCCGAATCAGTGCGCGCGCTTGCCGACGACATCCGCTGCCCGGTGGTAATTGCGCATCAGTTGCCCAGTTATGTCGGTGCCCTCGACTTGGTCATCGTCTGTGACGACAACCCCGGCAGCCCACTGAGGGCAGCTCTGGCTGAAGCTGATAGGCGAGGTGCTGCCACGGTCGTGGTGGATCCCGGTGAAGGGCCACTGCGTGCCGCCGGTAGCCCCGATACGGTTGTGGTTCCGCGCCCGGCGATGGCGGAGTCCGCGTCCTTTACCGCCTATGTCGGTGCCATCGCCAGCGCGCTCACCGAATGTGGTGCCACCACCCTGGCTCCGGCCGGGGTAGTGGAGGAAGTCGCTGATGCGGTGGACGCCGATATTGCCGCCTGTGCTCCGCCGCGAGATGAAACAGTTAATCCCGCGCGGCAGGTAGCGCAGTGGGTGGCAGGCCGCAGAATGCTTGCAGTGTCGACGACCTCGGCGCTGGCACCGGTAGCGGAACTGGCATCGTTACAGATGCTTGAGGCAGGCGTGGTCTCGGCAGCGTCGTCGATAAGCGAATTGTCTCTTAGCGTGGGCGCGTTGCTCGCTGCAGAACCCCAGGAAAGCCGCGATATTTTCTATGACCCGTTTATTGATGGTGGGGATGAAGGGGCGACAGTGCTACCGTTGGGGGCGATTGTTTTAGCTGCGCCGAACAATGTGGGCCACTACCGGGACCACTACGGCGAGGTTGGATGGGCTCGTGTGGAGTGCCCTGCGCTCGACGCGGAGACTCATCATCCATTGGTTGAAGTATGTGTTGCTGCAGCCAGAGTTGGTGCGATTGCGGCGTTTTCTGCGTAATCGCCGGGTGTCACCGAAGGCTTTTGGGCCTTCGGTGAGATTGGCGTGCTCGCGCCAGAAGTGACTATTAGAGGAGTGATACGGGCATGGAGCTGTTGGACCCCGTGCTGCAGTCGTACCCCTGGGGGTCTCGTACACATTTGGCGAGAATCACCGGTGCGGACGCTCCCACATCGAAGCCCTGGGCGGAACTGTGGTTTGGTGCGCATGCACTGGCATCGGCCACGGTCGCCGGCACGCCGCTGGATGAGCTCATTGCGCAGGATCCGGCAGCTGCGCTCGGATATGCAATTGACACCGACAACGGCAGGCTGCCGTTCCTGTTGAAGCTGCTCGCAGCTGATGAGCCGCTATCGCTGCAGGCACACCCCACCTTGGCAGAAGCTCAGGAGGGATTTGCACGCGAAAATGCGGAGGGCATTCCGGCCACTGCACATTTCCGAAATTACCGGGACAACAACCACAAGCCAGAACTTATTGTCGCCCTGACGACCTTCGACGCGTTGGCCGGATTCCGCCCGGTGGAGCGCACGAAGGAGTTACTCGCGACGCTGGCGGTACCGGAGCTCGACCACTACATGGGACTGCTCGATGCCGCTGATGACGAGAGTGCTCTGCGGGCATTGTTTACAACGTGGTTGACATTGCCCCAGGATGTCCTCGATGAGCTGGTCGAGGCCGTGGCTGCCAAGTGCGCGGATTACAGTGGCGATGACGAGGAGTTCTCGCGAGTGGCCGAGACCACTTGCGAACTGGCTCGAAAGTATCCGGGGGACCCGGGAGTCCTGGGGTCGATGCTGCTTAATCGCCTTCGCTTACAGCCGGGCGAAGCCATCTACCTTGGTGCTGGACAGCTGCATGCTTACCTCAATGGCATGGGCGTGGAAATCATGGCCAACTCCGACAACGTGCTGCGCGGAGGGCTGACCTCTAAGCACGTCGATGTCGTGGAGCTACTGCGCGTGCTCTCTTTCCGACCGCTGCCAGATCCAGTGCTGCAGTCGCGGCTGACCGATGATGGCTGGAATGACTATGACGCGCCGGTGCGCGAGTTCCGCCTTCGTTCGCGGGACCTGGAGCCGGGCGAACATGTTCTGCTCGACGAAGAATCCGCCACGGTTGTGTTGTCTACAGCGGGCACGGTGACGTTGCGTCACGACGACTCCGTGGTTGAGGTTCCCAGCGGCCATGCGGCCTGGGTTCCGGCTGTCGACGCAGTCGATATTGAGCTGACTGCGCGCCAAGACGGGGCAACCGTCTTTGTCGCGACAGTCCCGCGGGTGGGTTAGTCCTCGTCGTTATCGAAGAGATTTCCCAGGAATCCGGAGTCCTTGGGCTTTTCCGGGATTGGGGGAATCTTGCTATTGCTAGCCCCATTGCCGCTATTGGTGTCCTTTTCCTGCGAAGAGGTCTGGCTCTTCGGAGGTGTCGGCTCCTTCGGGGACGTCGGCTCCTTCGAAGGAGTTTTCTGAGGAGTCTCGGACGGAGTTGTGGTTTGCGTACCCGACTGGGACTGCGCCTGCGATGAAGGCGGCTTCGGCTCCGCTGCTGCACCACCGTCGCCTTCCGGAAGACTGTCGTTCGGCTTTTCCGAGTTATCTTCCGGTAGCAGTGGCACCGGCTTGCTGGGCGTCGGCGAAGATATGTCGTCAGAGGTGGGTTCTGTGGTCTCCGTGGTCGTCGGAGGTGTCGATGTCGTCGACGTCGGAGTTGTCGCACTTGAGCTTGTGGAAGTCGGGGGGATGTACGCCTGCGGTGGCAGGTACGGATCCTCAACGATCTCGGTGCTCGATGACGTGGTCGGACGAGGTACTAGACTGTCGTTCGTCTCAGTCAGCGAGGAATCTGAATTCGGTTCAGTGGTCTGCTGCAGCTCGGCATCACTAGGAACTGGAGGCAGTGGAGCAGAGGTCTCCATTTCCGACTGAGATCCGGCGTTTTCCGGATTCGCCCCCTTGGCGGCACTGCTATCGGAGCAGCCTACGAGCGTAGCGCTCAGGGGAAGGGCTGCGAGCAGAAGAGCTCCAAAAGCCTTCTTCACCATGGTAGGTACTCCTTTCGTGTCATGCGTGGGGTCGCCCTGTAACGAAAAAGATAACAGTTGCATTACGAGGTCTGGGAACTAACTTAACATGCCCGTTATCGTCTCTCTAGGGTGAAAATTGTGTTGAGGGGATTAAATATGTCTCTCGAACTGTAAAAGTGACGAAAAGTCGGGTAGAACTTCGGTAAGGCCACATGCGGTTTTCCGGCTAGCGGTACGTGCAGGCGACAGCCCTTAGGTCGGCGGCCAGATTACCGTGGGCTCGTCGAAAAGCGCTCTTTGGAAAGCGCTCGTCGATAGACGAAACTGGCTATTGGTTCGAAGCGCGAAAGGAGCGTGGCCACCTATCATGTCCATCTGGGATACTGAGATTTTTGGTAGCGATTCGGTCATTGAACTCTTCGATGAGGTTCAGGATCTCGACTCACAGGATCGTGTTGGTGCATTGATTGATGCTGGCCGCATTGGAGTGGATTCCGAAAATAGCGATGAGAAAGCATGCGCACTCGCGGCGGCTGTGATTATTGCAATTTGGAATGGTGCGCCATTTAGCGGCGGTGACATTGTGGAGGACTACAGCTTCATCCGGGAGGGAATCTCGGAGGCGCACGGCAGCGAGGAAGATGCGTTGGCTATCGCATCCGAGGTGTTCGATAGTCTTCTGGGGGAACTCAGTGAGTCTGACCAGGCGGCGCTGGAAAACTGCGTCGAAGCGGTAGAGTAACTCTCGCGTCCCCAGTAGTAATTCTTTAAGAAGAATCTCACGTCAAAGAATCTAGAGAAAGCGTTACATGTCCTCGAAGAACATTGATTTCAAGGTTGCAGACCTCTCCCTGGCTGAGGCCGGTCGTCACCAGATTCGTCTGGCTGAGCACGAGATGCCAGGTCTAATGGCGCTGCGCGAAGAGTACGCAGAGCAGCAGCCACTGGCCGGTGCCCGTATTTCCGGCTCCATTCACATGACGGTTCAAACCGCAGTGCTCATCGAGACGTTGACGGCGCTGGGCGCACAGGTCCGTTGGGCCTCGTGCAACATCTTCTCCACACAGGATGAGGCCGCTGCGGCAGTCGTCGTTGGGCGAAACGGCACTCCGGAGGACCCGCAGGGTGTTCCGGTTTTCGCTTGGAAGGGCGAGACACTGGAAGAGTACTGGTGGTGCCTCGACCGCATCTTCGACTGGGGCGATGAAGATGCCAACATGATTCTGGACGACGGCGGCGACGCCACCATGGCTGTCATTAAGGGCATGGAATTCGAGGATGCTGGCCTGGTGCCGCCTGCAGAAGAGTCGGATTCGGATGAGTTTATTGCCTTCAAGGACATGCTTCGCGCCAGCCTGGAGAAGGATGCCGGCCGTTGGCACCGAATTGCAGAGTCGGTCAAGGGTGTCACAGAGGAGACCACCACTGGTGTCCACCGCCTCTACCACTTCGCAGAGCAGGGAGTGCTGCCATTCCCGGCCATGAACGTCAACGATGCGGTCACCAAGTCCAAGTTCGATAACAAGTACGGCACCCGTCACAGCCTTCTGGACGGCATCAACCGCGGTACCGACATGCTGGTTGGCGGCAAGAACGTACTGGTCTGTGGCTACGGTGACGTGGGTAAGGGATGCGCAGAGGCACTGGCTGGCCAGGGCGCTCGCGTTCAGGTCACCGAGGCCGACCCGATTAACGCATTGCAGGCATTGATGGACGGTTTCGACGTTGTCGCTACTGAGAGCGTCATCGCAGATGTCGACATTGTCATCACCGCCACAGGCAACAAGGACGTCATTACTTTCGAGCACATGCAGCAGATGAAGAACCACGCGCTGCTGGGCAACATCGGGCACTTCGACAACGAGATTGACATGCATAGCCTGCACCATCGCGATGATGTCCGTCGTGTGGAGATCAAGCCGCAGGTCACCGAGTACATCTTTCCGCATGCAGACGGCGAAGAGCGCTCTCTGATCGTGCTTTCCGAGGGGCGTTTGCTCAACCTGGGCAATGCCACCGGACATCCGTCCTTCGTAATGTCGAACTCCTTCGCCGACCAGACGATCGCGCAGATTGAGCTCTACTGCAACGGTGATAAGTACGACAACTCTGTCCATCGTCTGCCGAAGATTCTGGATGAGAAGGTCGCTCGCATTCACGTCGAGGCACTTGGCGGCGAGCTCACCCGGCTGTCCAAGGAACAGGCCGAATACATCGGCGTTGATGTCGAGGGCCCGTATAAGCCAGAGCACTACCGCTACTAGTTCTAAGCAAGGCTAGGCCGTAGCCATGTGTGCGAGGAGAAAAATTTGATTATCGCAGTCGAAGGAATCGACGGTGCTGGCAAGAACACGCTTGTCACAGCTGTTACCAATCAACTCCGAAGTCAAGGGCACTCCGTTTCATCGATGACCTTTCCGGCGTACCGGCAGACAATCTTCGCTGATTTCGCCGATCAAGCCTTGCACGGTCAGCTCGGCGACACTGCGGACTCCGCCTGGGCAATGGCACTCCTGTTCGCTCTGGACCGCAAAGAACGTCGTCAAGCGATTGTTGATGCAGCGCGCGAGAACGATGTTCTGATTATCGACCGCTACGTCGCGTCCAACGCGGCCTACTCCCTGGCTCGCACACAGGATTCGGCGATCGTTGAGTGGATTGAGAAGACCGAATTCGGAGATTTCCAGCTTCCGCTTCCCGACGTTCAGGTCTGTCTGGCCACGTCGGTGGGAGTGGCAGCCGACCGCGCACGCAATCGGGAAGCCGCTGATGTGCAGCGAACTAGGGATACCTACGAAAAGGACTCGGGTTTGCAGGAGCGCACGCTGGCGGCGTACCAGAAGTTCGCGGGGGGCTCGTGGCAGTCACCATGGTTGATGCTTACGGGGGATGATGGGGCGGACCGTCTTGTGGAATGGATCAGTGCACGCCTGCGCTAGCCACCTCAACCGGAAACTACAGAACTAGATAGCTTTACGTTTAGAATATGACGCATGAGCTCAAAAATCCTGGTTGTTGATGATGATCCGGCCATCGCCGAAATGCTCACGATGGTGATGGAGCGCGAGGGCTTCGACACAGTAGTAGTCGACGATGGCCTCGAAGCTGTCAAGGCAGCAGAGCGGGAGAACCCAGATTTGATTCTGCTGGATCTCATGTTGCCGGGCATGAGTGGTGTCGATGTCTGTCGCACTGTGCGAGAGACATCGGCGGTGCCGATCATCATGTTGACTGCGAAGACCGACACGGTCGATGTGGTCCTCGGCCTGGAATCCGGTGCGGATGACTATGTCACGAAGCCCTTTAAACCGAAGGAACTCGTGGCGCGTGTGCGCGCTCGGCTGCGTCGTCAGGAGGACAGCCCGAGCGAGACCCTCGAGGTCGGCGACTTGACCATCGACGTGCCCGGTCACGCAGTGTTTCGCGATGGCAAGGAGATTTCTCTGACCCCGTTGGAGTTTGACCTATTGCACACTCTTGCATCCCGTCCGAAGCAGGTCTTTTCCCGTGATGAGTTGTTGGAAAAGGTCTGGGGATATCAGCACACCTCGGATACTCGACTCGTCAACGTTCACGTTCAGCGTCTGCGCTCGAAGATTGAATTGGATCCGGAAAACCCCCAGATTGTGCTGACCGTCCGCGGTGTCGGGTACAAGACGGGTGACTAATCAAGGTCAGTCAGCTTTAGTGGGAGCCGATTCTTGCGTCGATTAATAACGAAGCTTCGAGACTTCACCAACAGGGGAGTGACCTGGGCGGTTACGCTCTGGCGCACGTCTATCCAAGCGCGCATTCTGACCTCTGTGGTGGTACTGAGCGCGATGGTGATTGCGGTACTCGGTTTCGCGCTGGCGACTATTGTTACCCAGCGGCTTATCGACGCAAAGGTTACCGCTGCCGACGAGGAAATTGACCGTGCTCGCGCGGTGGTGGAGCAGGCGATTGAGAACTCTTCGTCCAACGAGCTGCAAGCTCTTCTCAACGTGGGGCGCGATGCCCTTGTGAACCGTGCAGCCGGTTCCGGTGCTGCGCCACTGACAAGTTATGAACCGCTGCTCGTGGCGCCGGTGCCACGAGGCACGGTGTTGGCTTCATCGCCGATTAAGGCCGATGTTCCAGAACGATTGCATGAAGTAGTCCGACAAGGGCAAATTGCGTATCAGGTACGCCAAGTCACTGATAACCGCGGCGATACGTACTCGGCGTTAATTATCGGTAGCCCTACTTCTACCTCGGTTGATGGGCTCGAGCTCTATCTGGTCACCTCTATGGCTGCAGAGGAATCGACTATTAAGTTGGTTCGTGGTCTCCTCGCCGGTGCGACAGTAGTCATCATGGCGCTTCTCGGCGGTATTACTTGGTTCTTCTCCAATCAGGTGACGACACCAGTGCGTTCCGCCGCCCAGATTGCCCAGCGCTTTGCCGACGGCCACTTGCGCGAACGCATGGTCGTGCAGGGTGAAGATGACATGGCGCGACTGGCCATGAGCTTTAACAAGATGGCCGAATCGCTGTCGACGCAGATTAGACAGCTGGAGGAATACGGCAGTCTGCAGCGACAGTTCACCTCCGATGTCTCGCATGAGTTGAGGACGCCTCTGACCACGGTGCGTATGGCCGCCGACCTTATTGCTGACGGCGCTGAGGACCTCGATCCGGCGACTCGCCGCGCAGCTGAGCTGATGAATGAGGAGCTTGAGCGTTTTGAGATGCTTCTCAATGACCTGCTTGAGATCTCACGCCACGATGCCGGCGTTGCTGATCTGTCCGCAGAAAAGGTCGATGTCCGTCGCTGCGTGGATGCTGCCTATCAGCAGGTAACGGTCGTGGCTAAGGAGACCGGTACACCCATCCGCTTCCACCTGCCCGATGAACCGGTAATGGCAACAGTCGACTCGCGTCGTATCGAGCGCGTGCTACGCAACCTTATGGCCAACGCTGTTGACCACAGTGAGGGCAATCCGGTGGATGTCACAGTGCGGGCGAGCAATTCCGCGGTCTCGTTTACGGTCGTTGACCACGGTGTGGGGCTAAAGCCGGAACAGCAAGAGCTGGTGTTTAACCGGTTCTGGCGCGCTGACCCCTCGCGTGTCCGACGCACCGGCGGGACCGGACTTGGCTTGGCGATCGCGCGTGAGGACGCACAATTGCATGGTGGGGAACTGGAGGCATTTGGCGTGCCGACGGTCGGTAGCTGTTTCCGCCTGACTGTGCCACTGGAGCCTGATGCGAGCTTCGGTGAGCATCCGCTCGGCCTGGAAGTTCCGCCGCTGCCCGATCAGATTCCGCATCAGCAGGAAATTGGTGCACGGGAGTTGGAATCGGATTCGATTGCACCGCAAGTCAAGAGCCAGGATCAGGGTAAGGGGCAGCCGACTAGCGATAGCGAATCCCGACAGGCACGAGAGGAGGATATTTAAATGACGGCGCAGCAACAGTCAAAGGCTCGTCGCGTCCTGCGTAAGACAGTGGCGCTTAGCTCAGTGATCATTTTGGGCACGGCCGCAGGATGTACCACCATTCCGAGAAACACCAGCCCCCAGGTGCTGCGTCCGTTTGAGCCGCCCCAAGTTCGTATTGAAGTTCCTCAGCCACGACCGAATGTCAATGCAGACATTGTCCTGCGCGACTTTTTCGCCGCGGCCGCGCATCCGGTTGATGATTTTCAAGCTATGCGTGCCTTCATGACCCCGGAACTTGCGGCCAGTTGGAAACCGCAGGATAGTGCCCGCATTCTCGACGGTGTCAACCTCATCGCCCAGAGGGATGAAGGAGGATCGCGACAGTCCTTCGTTGCCCGAGGTCGCAGCGTTGGTCAATTCGGTACTGATGGTGCGTATGAGCCCCAGTCCGGTGACTATGAGGAAACCGTGGAGATGAAGCTTGGTTCGGATGGGCAGTGGCGCATTTCCTCGCTGCCCGACGGTGTTGTCATGGAGCGTCAGGCATTCCTGGAAAACAATGTGCCTCGCAATATCTATTTCCTCGATCCGGCGGGTAATCATTTGGTCACAGATCGTCGTTGGCTCTATCGTGGCGTCACCGATGGCGCGACCAATCTGTTGACGAAGCTGAAGAACGGCCCATCAGCACCACTGCGGCCGGGCGTCACCACCGTGCTCAAGCCCAATGCCTCAATTGCGGTGGAAGCAGGACCTGTGTCCAACGCGGACGGTCGCAGGGTCGAAATCACCGGATTGGGTGATGTTTCCGAGGAACTGCGTGTCATGCTCGCGGCGCAGATTATCTGGACTCTCGACTCGGCAGATTTCCGTGGTCCGTGGATCCTCATGGCCGACGGCGAACCACTAGTTGCCAGCCACGACGAGCCGTGGACGAAGGACACCGACACAATCCAGCTCTACGACCCGAATCATCTACCGGCTGATAACGCACCGTTACGGACGGTCGACCGCAGCGGTATCTACGAGATCGCTGACGGCCACGCCACACCTGTGGGACGCGGCTGGACCGCCAGCGGCAGCACCGCGGTGTTCTCCGCGGCAGTGGGCACCAACCCCAATGGCAGCGAGCTCATTGCCGCCGTGTTCCGCTCGGCCGTGGATGGTCGTGCTGGGTCGTATGACCTCGGGGAGTCCACATTGATGCTCGGCGGAATACAAGATCAGCCGGTTCCTGTGCTGACTGGCGAGAGTCTCACCCGTCCGACATGGTCTCCAGACGCCGAGGCGGTCTGGACAGTGAAGGACGGTACAACCGTCGTACGCCTGGTTCGGCAGTCGACGTCATCTCGGATTCAGCAGGAGGAGGTTGATACCTCTGAGCTCAATCACCTTCTTGACGGCGGCGCAGGCACGGGGCGCCCGAGCGCCGGTATTTCTGAATTCCGCGTCGATTCTTCAGGCACGCAGGTAGCGATGATTATCGCTGGTGAAGTCTATATCGCCACCATCGAAAGGCATGACGATAAACCGTGGAAGTTGACGCACCCGCGTGCTCTGCCGCTCCCTGAAAACGTTTCCCCGGTGTCGCTGACGTGGTCGCCGAATCAAACGGTCACGGTGGGCGGTTACAGCGGGGACACCCCGATGTGGAGCGCCTTCCCGGACGGTGCGACCAGCTCTGTTCTGCCGAAGCTCAACCTGACACCGCCAATTCCTGTGGTTACCGCGACCTCGTCGAAGCGTTACGCATTAGATGCCACCGGTGTTATGGAGCTGATCTCCAGCGAGGGGCAGCAGCAGTTCTGGCGCCAGGTTCCGGGTGCGCGTGGTCGAATGGCTCCGGTGTCTGTGGAATAAGCGCAAATCGGGGAGGGGATTAATGGCGCAGGGGAGGTCATCGCAGGAATTTCTGCGCGTGCTTTACGACGTTACCCGCGATGCAATCGGCCTCGTGATACCGGAAACCTGTCCGGTGTGCGGCTGCTCCGGGACGCTGTGTCGCGATTGCAAGGACGATCTTCAGCAACCTCCAGTGCGGTTTTCACCGCGGGCTGCGTTACGCGCAGCAGCGTGGACCTGCGGTCCGTACTCGGGTGCGAGGAGACATCTCATTTTGTCGGCCAAAGAACGGGGCAGTGGTGAAGCCAGACGAATCATGGGGGCCGTGTTCGCCGCTGCGGTACGAAGGCTAGCCTCTGATGGCCATATAATGCCCCCGGAAATTACCCCCGTCATTTTGATTCCCGCGCCGACAAGATCGTCATCCCGTCGACAACGGGGTGGGGACCCGGTAACAATTGCCTGCGACTTTGCTTGCAGTCAGCTCCCCTCCAGTTCGGTATTGCCCCTGGTGCGCATTGGCGGGCGCACGCGGGATTCCGCGGAGCTGGGGGCTTCTCAACGCAGACGAAATCTTTCTGGCCACATTGTGCCGCTGACGCAATTCAAGCGCGGAATTAGCGACAAGCTGCGACAACGCTGTGCGCAGGCGACAGTAATTCTGGTTGATGATGTGGCCACTACTGGTGCCACTGCAGCGGAAACCGAGTTGGTGGCAGCGTCATTGGGGATTCGCATCGACATGGTGTTGGTGCTCGCCCGGGCGTAGACGCAGGGGTGTCGTCGGCAAGCGAAAAATAAACGAGGGGAACGTGGCATTGGTTACCCCCGGAACTGTATCCTGGGGGTGCAG
The DNA here is from genome assembly GCF_014335015.1 of Corynebacterium sp. LK31. Classification (NCBI taxonomy): domain Bacteria; kingdom Bacillati; phylum Actinomycetota; class Actinomycetes; order Mycobacteriales; family Corynebacteriaceae; genus Corynebacterium; species Corynebacterium sp. LK31. The sequence goes on from NZ_PDGW01000025.1 coordinate 83,698, forward strand.
AAAGACTCGTCACCGTAGACGCCGTGAGTAATCCCGCTCACGGAAGGGCGGTGGCCATACCGGGAGGTAGGTAGCAAGTGTCCACACCTGCTGACAACAACGAGGTACTCAGCCCGAACGCTCAGGTGACCATCACCGGGCGCAATGTTGAGGTTCCAGAGCACTTCGCAGATCGTGTTAAGGCGAAGCTGGCGAAGATTGAGCGCCTCGACCCGACTTTGACCTTCTTCCACGTGGAGCTCCAGCACGAGCCGAATCCGCGCCGTGCAGACCGCTCTGACCGTATTCAGATCACCGCTACTGGCAAGGGTCACCTGGCTCGTGCGGAAGCCAAGGAAGATAGCTTCTACGCTGCACTGGAGTCTGCTCTGGGCAAGATGGAGCGCTCCCTGCGTAAGGTGAAGGCTCGCCGCAAGATTAGCCGTTCTGGCCACCGTGCACCGATGTCCGTCGGCGAGGCAACTGCTTCGCTGGTTGCAGAGGCTGAGGCAGCGGCTCCGGAAAAGGCTGATCCGTACGAGGATCTGGTCGAGGACGTGACCCCGGGTCAGGTTGTGCGTACCAAGCAGCACTCCGCAACTCCGATGACGGTGGAAGATGCTTTGTCTGAGATGGAGCTCGTCGGTCACGACTTCTACCTCTTCGTTAACGAGGCAACCTCTCGTCCGTCCGTGGTCTACCGTCGTCACGCATACGACTACGGTCTGATTGAGCTGGCAGACGAAGACGAGAAGTAAGTCTTCACCAAAAAGAGCACGCAATACCGCGCAGAGCTGTGTATTGGTAAGTAATTGCTCACATGAGCCCGTCTTCTCTTAGAAGGGAAGGCGGGTTCGTCGTATAATCAACCGTTGCACATTAAAGTTCGACGTGAATCGGCCGGAAAGGTCCCAATTTAGTGTTTTCGCTCAGCAAGTTGCTCCGCATTGGTGAAGGCCGCGCTGTCAAGAGGCTTGGCAATATTGCAGATCAGGTCATCGCCAAGGAAGACGAGTACGCAGCTCTTTCAGACGATGAACTCCGTGCCAAGACCGAGGAGTTTAAGAAGCAGCTGGCTGACGGTGCCGATGTAGACGATTTGCTTCTGGATGCTTTCGCCACGGCGCGCGAGGCATCCTGGCGCGTGCTGGGGCAGAAGCACTACCGCGTCCAGGTTATGGGCGGTGCGGCACTGCACTTCGGCAACGTTGCCGAGATGGGTACTGGTGAAGGTAAGACCCTGACCTGTGTGCTGCCCGCATACCTCAATGCGTTGGCAGGCAAGGGTGTTCATGTCGTTACGGTTAATGACTACCTGGCTAAGCGTGACGCGGAGTGGATGGGTCGAGTCCACCGCTTCCTGGGGCTTGAGACTTCCGTGATTCTCTCTGAGCTCAGTCCGGACCAGCGCCGCAAGGCCTATGCTGCCGACATCACCTACGGCACGAACAACGAGTTCGGCTTTGACTACCTGCGCGATAACATGGCGCATTCGCTCGACGATTTGGTGCAGCGTGGGCACCACTTCGCCATCGTCGATGAGGTTGACTCGATTCTGATTGACGAGGCCCGTACCCCGTTAATCATTTCCGGTCCGGCAGATGGCGATCCGCACTGGTACCTGGCGTTCTCCAAGATTGTGCCGCGTATGAAGCGCGACATTCACTACGAAGTCGATGAGCGTAAGCGCACCATCGGTATTCGTGAAGAGGGCGTTGAATTCGTTGAGGATCAGCTGGGTATTGCCAACCTGTATGCTCCGGAAAACTCCTCGCTGGTCAGCTACCTGAACAATGCCCTGAAGGCCAAGGAGCTGTTCACCCGCGACAAGGATTACATTATCCGCAATGGTGAGATCCTCATTGTCGATGAGTTCACCGGTCGCGTGCTGGCAGGCCGTCGCTATAACGAGGGCATGCACCAGGCAATTGAGGCCAAGGAAGGGGTGGAGATTAAAAACGAGAACCAGACGCTGGCAACCGTTACGCTCCAGAACTACTTCCGCCTCTACGACAAGCTGTCCGGTATGACCGGTACGGCTGAGACCGAAGCGGCTGAGCTGCACCAGATTTACAAGCTGAATGTCATGTCGATTCCGCCGAATCGCCCGAAGCAGCGTGAGGATCTGCCCGACCTGATTTACAAAACGCAGGAGGCAAAGTTTGCCGCTGTTGTCGAGGACATCCGCGAATGCCATGAAAAGGGCCAGCCAGTTCTCGTTGGTACGACGTCAGTTGAGAAATCCGAGTACCTTTCCAAGCTCCTGCAGCGCGAAGGTATTCCTCACTCTGTGCTGAACGCTAAGCACCACGAGAAGGAAGCTGAGATTGTCGCAGTGGCGGGTCGTCTCGGAGGCGTTACCGTGGCAACTAACATGGCCGGTCGTGGTACTGACATTGTGCTGGGCGGTAACCCGGACATCATCGCTGACCTGAATCTGCGCTCTCGTGGTCTGGACCCGGTGGAAACTCCGGAAGAGTACGAAGAGGCGTGGGACGCTGAGATTGAGCGTGTTCGTCAGCAGTCGAAGGAAGAAGCTGACAAGGTACGTGAGGCCGGTGGCCTCTACGTCCTGGGTACTGAGCGTCATGAGTCACGCCGCATTGACAACCAGTTGCGTGGTCGTACCGGTCGTCAGGGTGACCCGGGCGTTACCCGCTTCTACCTGTCCATGCGCGATGATCTCATGGTTCGCTTCAACGGTCAGCGCATGGAAGCGCTGATGAACACTCTGAATGTTCCGGATGACGTTCCTATCGACTCCAAGGTTGTCTCCAACTCCATTAAGAGCGTCCAGGCTCAGGTGGAAAGCCAGAACTTCGAAATCCGTAAGAATGTTCTGAAGTATGACGAGGTTATGAACCAGCAGCGTAAGGTCATCTACGCTGAGCGCCGTCGCATCCTCGAAGGTGAGGATTTGAAGACTCAGGTCCGTGACATGCAGGACGACGTAGTCGATGCGTATGTCAACGGTGCCACCGCTGACGGTTACGTGGAGGATTGGGACCTCGACGAGCTGTGGAATGCCCTTGAGCAGCTCTATAGCCCGACGTTTACGGCGCAAGAGCTTATTGATGGCTCTGACTTCGGTACCCCGGGTGACCTCTCGGCCGATGAGCTGTCCAAGGCTCTGCACACGGACATCTCGGCCAGCTACGACCAGCTTGAGGATGCGGTCTCCGCAATTGGCGGCGACGACCAGATGCGCAACATCGAGCGCTTCACCATCCTGAACGTCATGGACCAGAAGTGGCGCGAGCACCTCTACGAGATGGACTACCTCAAGGAGGGCATTGGCTTGCGCGCCATGGCCCAGGCTGACCCGCTGGTGGAGTACCAGCGTGAGGGCTACGACATGTTCACCGCGATGATGGACGGCATCAAGGAAGAATCGGTTCGTCAGCTGTTCCTAATCCGTAAGCAGGTTATGCCCGCAGTGGAAAACACTGAGGGACAGGAAAACCAGGCTCCAGCTCTGCCGACGGAAGCTGCTGAGCAAAATCAGCAGATGACCTACTCCGGTCCCAGCGAGGACGGCAGTGCAGAGCAACAGCGCGTGGATCAAGAGTCTGAGGGCAACCGAGCACAGCGTCGGAAGGCGGCTCGCAAGCGCCGTCGCTAAGCACTAAAGCACACGAAACGCGGTCATGGTCCATGGCCGCGTTTTTGCTGTTCCGCGGCGGAACGTGCCAGTGAACGCGCGAACCTTCGGACCGACACGGCAACTACCCAGGAACTCGACCTTTTTGCCGTCCGCGGAAGCGCTGGCGTGGAAGGATTGCAACGCGACACCCTTGAGGCTGGTGTTCTTCGACAGCGTGAGTATCGCAGCGTGAATAATCGGGTCGATATTGATGCGACGTAGATCGTTGACTCGCCTGCGACCCGCGATGATGTCGAAGACGCGGCGAGTAATCGTGCCAAGCTCCTGTCTCAGATTCTGTTCACAGTGCTGGACGACGTGCGGTGTTTGCGGCGTCTTTTTTGCAGCAGGAGCGGCCGCGACGGGCGGTAATGCCGTTATGACAGCGGCTCCGGTGGCAGCCGAGCATCCGCTGTAGGTCGGTGCCACTTTTGCGGTTTGAGAGGCGGCGGCATTAGCTGACTGGCCGAGTTGAATTGTGTGGAGAAGCGAAAAGCCCGTTGCCGGTTCAATGGATTCCCTGCCACTGGAGCGGTGCTCAGCGGCGTGCGACAGCGCGTAAGGCATCGGTGTCTGAGATTTTGGTACGTGAGACGTTGGTGCCATGGATTAATCCCCCTAAAACGCTCCATTGGCAAGTTCCCCCTTGCTGAAGACCATTGTCCTACAAGTGCTTTAAGTGTGCAGCTTGTGAAGGGGAATTCACGGCCGGCGTGGGGGGGGGATTGGGGAGAAGGCGCAGTCGCGAAATGGGCTGAGTGTTTCGCTGTTAATGGTCCTATCGGTTTCCGTCAAGGCCGTTCTGGTCGCCTACAATTGGGCGTAACGAACAGCCAATTAACACGCTGAACTGGAAAAAAGGCAAACGTGCAGGTCATGCGATAAACTACAGGCCATGCGCGGAATGATTATCGATTACTGTGGTGTCCTTGACGGCACGGATGAAGACCAGGCACGTTGGCGTAATTTGCTGGTAGAGGCGCGTGCAAATGGTGTTGGCCTGGCAGTCCTGTCGAATGACCCAGGTGGCCCATCGGCGGATCCGATTCGCAAGCTCGAAGATGAGGGCCTGGTAGACGCAGTTGTGCTCTCTGGTGAAATTGGCCATGAGAAGCCTTCGGCAGAGGCTTTTAATGCAGCCGCTGCGGCTATTGAACTGCCGGCACGGGACTGCGTGCTGGTAGATGATTCGATTGAGAACATCCATGCGGCCGTCTCTAACGGCATGGTGGGAGTCTTCTATCAGCAGTTCGACCGCGCAGTGGTCGAGATTGCCGGTCTACTGGGTCTCGAGGGCGAGTTCTAATGCGCGTCTATATCCCAGCGACTTTCTCCATGCTTGAGGCGCTGAAGGAGGATGAGCTCTTCCACGCCCGCGGTGGTTGGGGCTTTGCTGTCACTGAATCGCTGCGCGATTTCTTTACTGAGGGCGATGATGAGGAACTGGCAGACGTAGCCTTTGATGAGGCTGCGCGTGCGTCGCTCCGTCTGCTCGATGCCGCAGAAGAGAAGTTCCCGCACCGTCGAGTGGTCATTTCCGTTGATGTGGAGGCGGAGCCGCAGTCGGATATGGGAGATGCCGTGGTTAAGGTCGGCGGCCCAATTTCGCTTGCCGACGTTGCAGCGCTCCACATTGATGTGAAAGAGGCGGAAAACAAGGTTGAGGCTGCGATTGATGCCGTCGATAAGGCGGATCTCGGTGACGAGGATGCGGAGCTCACTGTCGGCGATGCGCTGGAGATCCCGCTGGCGTGGTACGACGTAGCTGAGCTCGGCATGGTGGTCGACTTCCTGTAGTAGCGCGTGCTTGGCGTTGATGAAGGGGACTGGGTTTAGGAACCCAGCCCCTTTTTTGTATGGCACAAGTGTTTTCGGCGGGGGTATAAAAGGCGGGATTGTTTTGTGTAGATAAGCTCCATGTCAAAGGGGGTGTTTCGCACGAGGGTGGGGGTAATGACAATTTCGCTATTTGTGTCAAAATCATTTGTTTCTCTTGACCAATAACTTACCGCTCCGTAGTCTACGTCTAAGTAACCTACGGACACGTAATAATGAATCGGGTGGGGCATGCCTACTGATGAACAGCGTTATTACTTGTTCGCCCGTGACAGTCAGGAGGGCCAAAAATGGGGCTTAAGACCAAAGTTTCCCGGGTATTCAAGCATTTATCCACGCCACTTTTGCCCGATGATTACACGCATTTGCTAAATCCGCTGTGGTCAAGTCGCGAGCTGCGCGGTCAGATTGAGGCCATTAATCCCACATCTCCTACTTCAGCAGAGTTGATAATCCGTCCGGGTTGGGGGATGCCAACAGACTTCAAGCCAGGCCAGTTCATCGGACTTGGCGTAGAGGTCAAGGGGAAATACCTGTGGCGTTCCTACTCGCTGACAAATGCGCCGCGGCCTCATGACGGGCTGCTGACTATCAACATCCGTGCGCTCAACGACGGCTACGTGTCCCAACACCTCGTCGCCAATGTCAAGCCGGGTACTGTCGTCCGCCTGGCTGCCCCGGCTGGGGATTTCCATCTTCCGGAGCCGCTCCCAGCCCGCATTGCGTTTGTTACCGCAGGCTCCGGCGTCACTCCGGTGATTTCGATGCTGCGTGATCTTTCAGCTCGCAATGCCTCGGTGGAAGTCGAGCACATTCACTCCTACCGCGGCGAGGCAGAAGCTGTGTTTGTCAACGAACTTCGCGAGCTGGAACAGCGCAGCGCTACTAGCGCGTTGAAGTATCACCTGCATGCCCGGAATACCGAGACGCAGCCGCGGATTGACGCTGCGGCGGTTACCGACATCATTGCTGACTTTGGAGCGCTGGCATCGTCGGCAAGCGCCTATTCCTGTGGTCCGGTTGAACTGTTGAAGAACCTTGAGTCGGAGTTTCCCGGGCTGCGGACGGAACGTTTCACCGTTGACCGCTCGGCGGCGGGGGAGGTCGGCGGCACGGTGAGTTTCGGCAGCCGAGGCGATATCGACGTAGACGGTGCAACGACCATCCTGGAGGCGGCCGAGAGCGTCGGGGTTGACCTGCCGTACGGCTGTCGGATGGGAATTTGTGCGACGTGCGTGCAGCAACTCTCCGACGGCGCAGCGCGGGACATCCGCACCGGGGCGACGTTTGTGGCGGGCGAGCGGGTCCGAACGTGCGTCTGTGCGCCGGCGGGGCACGCGCGTATCGAACTGTAAGTTCGCCCCACATCTATCTCAACCTGCATTAACCAGGAGAAACTACCTAAAGGAGTTGGGACCCTTCCCATGGCAATTTCCGATATCGCATCGTATGCGCACTTGAGCGAAGAAGACGTCGCAGAGATTGGGCGTCGGTTTGCGGAAATCGAAAAGCAACACCGCGATTCGCTGGGACAGAAGGATGCTCGCTACATCCGCACGCTCATCCGCATTCAGCGCACCCTTGAGGTGACTGGTCGAGGCCTGCTGATGGTGCCGACCGCCGGCATGGCCCTGAACAAATTGGGGATGCTGCCGAAGTCGTGGAAGAACACCGCGCACTGGGGTTTCAAATGGGCGGGCGTCTCAGCGCTGGGGTTGGCAAAGATTTTGGAAAACCTCGAAATCGGACACAACACCATGCACGGTCAGTGGGACTGGATGAATGACCCCGAGATTCACTCGGCCACCTGGGAGTGGGACAATTCCTGCCCATCCAGCGGGTGGAAGCACTCCCACAACTTTGTCCACCACAAGTACACCAACGTGCTCGGTATGGACAACGATGTGGGATATGGCATTCTCCGGGTGACTCGTGACCGCCGTTGGAAGCCATCGACGCTGCTGCAGCCGGTGACAAACGTGGTGTTGGCCAGCCTTTTCCAATGGGCAGTGGCCTTCTATGACGTCGAGCTCGGGCGCGTGTTCGCCGGCAAGAAATCCTGGGATGAGGCCCGACCGCAGCTCATGGAGGTGCTCAACAAGTCGGGGCGCCAGGTGCTCAAGGACTACGTTCTCTTCCCGGCGATGGCGGGTCCGCGTTACCGTGAGGTGGCCTTTGCGAACATGATGGCCAACCTCGCCCGTAATCTTTGGGCCTACGCGGTCATCTTCTGCGGACACTTTCCGGATGATGCCGAGACTTTCACCAAGGAGCAGTACAACACCGAGGACAAGAGTGAGTGGTATTTGCGCCAAATGCTGGGCTCGGCGAACTTCCACGGTGGGCTGGCGCTGTCGGTGCTCTCAGGAAATCTGAATTACCAGATTGAGCACCACCTGTTCCCGGACATGCCGTCCAACAGGCTCGCGCAGATTTCGAAGCAGGTTCAGCAGATCTGCCGGGAATACGACCTGCCATACAACACGGGGTCGTTCCCGAAGCAGTTCTTCCAGGTCCAGCGCACGCTGCTGAAGTTGTCGCTGCCGGATCGTTTCTTAGTCGCTGACCCGGACAACGCCCCAGAGGTACGTTCGGAGGCGGCGTTCAAGAAGTATCCGCAGGTTGAAGCGGAGCTCCAGTCCAGTTCCCCGCAACGCAAGGGCTTAGCGACGGGCCTGCGAATGCTCCGCCGTCTTCGCCCAGGTGTCCGGGAAATTGTCCGGGCCTACACCGGTCGCTCGACGCACACTGCTGCGCGCGGTTAGCCCTCGGCCCGCTTGCGAACCGCAGCCGCGACTGCTGGTTCGCGGTTCCATGGCATTGATTGCTTGTGGGGGAGCCGTAGCCAGGCGCGAATCATGGTCACGGTCAGCGTCGCAGTTGCACCAGCGAGGAAGAGTGCTAAGTAAGCCGAGGAATTCTGGCCGGTGAACTCCACGGTCACGATCAGTGCGAAAAGTGGTGCTGCCATGGACGCCGACAGGAAGGCCGCCGCGCCGAGAATCGCAAAGTCGCTCAGCGGAACTGAGGGCATCAATGGCTGTACGAAGCAGCCGACGATGAAACCGCTGAGCGCGCCAAGGGCAAAGCCGGGAGTCAAGAGACCACCGACGGCACCAGAACGGAAAGTAACGAGAACCGCGACAGCTTTCGCAATCAGCAGGATGACTGCAAAACCCAGCAGCGGGCGGTCCATGAGAACTGTGGTCGCAGCGATACGGCCATTGCCCAACACTTCTGGAACCCACAGTGAAATCACACCAACCAGCGTAAATGCGAGGGGGATGGCCCAGGCAGAGTGCCAGCCAGTCGGTGCTGTGTCCGACATTCGAGAGCTGAGAATGCGAAATGCGTAGCCAATGGCACCGCAGATAACACCGATGAGCAGTGCTGCCCCGAGGTTGCCCCAGCCGTCTGAGAGATTAATTGGGCTGTAGAGCGGGCTACTGCCGACCACGATGCCCGACGTCACCGTGGCGATGGCTGAACACGCCAGCACCACCATCACCGCGGTAATGCTCAGTGAGCCCAGCAGAATCTCCAACGAGAAAACCGCTCCAGCCAACGGGATGTGATAAATCGCCCCCAGGCCGGCACCGGCTGCTGCTGCGACCAGAATACGGCGGTGTAGCGGATCGATGCGCAGTCGATGCGACATCTGTGAAGCCACCATCGCACCGAGCTCACGCGGGGCATTCTCGCGTCCCATGGATGCACCTGCAGCGACGGTCGCCATCTGCAAAAACACATTGACAAGAGTTGACCACACCGGCATGAGTCGACCGTTCATGCCTGCCTCAACGCTCTCAATGGGCGTGGCCTTTGTGCGCAGCGCTGCCCACACCGGTCCTGCAATCAGTCCCGCCAACACAATTCCGACAAAGCGCTGGAGGCCAGTGGTGCCATCGGTCACGACGGCTACGTCGCCCTCATGTTGTCCGTAAACTGCGTACTCGATGCCGTGCATTATTAGTGCGAGGCCGGCTGCGCCGAGTCCTGTCGCAAGACCCACGATAAGCGTGTAGATACACAGCCGAATCCAACTGCCGGGAGCAGGGTAGAGTCCGGAGCCCGCTTTGTCCGACTCAGCACCAGCCGAAGCTTCAGTGGGCGTCTCCACAGAATCGGTGTGGCTAGTCTCTTTCAATGTCCAGCTCCCAATCCTCGTTGTCGCTGATTGCACTCAACAGGCGACGCACAGCCATCGCTCGGCGGTGCTGAACTCCCTCCAGCTTGTCGAGGGCACACTCTGGATCCGCGGGCGGTCCCAAATGGGTGCAACCACGTGGGCATTCATCTGTCGCTGCCTGGATATCTGGAAACGCCGCCAGCAGCGTCTCCGGTGTCACATGGGCTAGACCAAAGGAACGAATGCCCGGGGTGTCAATGATCCACGACGTCGCGCTGTCTTCGCTTTCCGACGGCAGCATCAGCGCCACCGACTGTGTGGAGGTATGGCGGCCCTTACCCACACCGCTGACTTCGCCGGTCTCACGGTTGGCTTCAGGAACAATCCGGTTGACAAGGGTTGATTTCCCCACACCGGAATGCCCAACCAAAGCTGTCACTCGTCCGGGGACATCGATGAGCTCTGACAAGGGAGCCAAGTCATCATTAATACCGCAGACAACGACATCCACTCCGAGTGCCGAGAACTCCCCGGCAAATTCCTTTGGGTCGGCCAGATCGGATTTAGTCAGACAGAGCACGGGGCGGACACCGCCGGCGTAGGCCGCGACCAGCGCGCGTTCGACAAAACCGGTGCGAGGTTCAGGATCGGCGACTGCGCACACAATGAGCAGCAGGCTGGCATTGGCCACGACGATGCGCTCATACGGGTCATTGTCATCGGCGGTGCGACGCAAAACCGTGCTGCGTTCTGCCAGCTTGACGATGCGGGCCAGTGTGCCCTCACGGCCGCTGACATCGCCTACGACACCGACACGGTCACCGACAACGATATTGGTGCGGCCGAGCTCGCGGGCACGCATGCATGTCACTGCAACATCAGGGTTGTTATCGAGGACTACACCCCAACGACCACGATCCTTGGTCACCACCATGCCCCAGTGGGCATCGGCGTGGCGGGGGCGATCCTTCGTCCGTGGTCGCGACCCTTTACCGGGGCGGATGCGTACATCGGACTCGTCCCATTGCCGTCCACGCCTGCGTGCCGCCACTGTTATTTCCCTGCCTCGGTTCCGTTGTCCACACCATCAAGTCGAGCTTCGACTGACTTTTCCAACGAACTAGGGCTGGGGGAGGCCAGTCCGAGCATCTCCAGCCAGCGCAGGTCGAATCCAGGCATGGTCTTAGCAGTGGTACCGATATTTTCGACTTCCACGCCCTCCGTGCGCAGGCCAACAATGGCACCAGCGGTGGCCATTCGATGGTCGGCGTAGCTGTGCCAGAGGCCACCGTGGAGCGGAACGGGGTCGATCGCAATGCCGTCGTCAAGCTCGGTGGCGCGACCGCCGAGACGGTTGATTTCCGTGGTGAGCGCGGCGAGACGGTTGGTCTCGTGACCGCGCAGGTGTGCGATACCCGTCAGCTCGGTGCGGGTAGTGGCCAAGGCGGCGATGGCCGCGACGGTGGGGGTCAGCTCGCCAATCTCGGACATGTCCAGCGTGATTCCGCGCAGCTCGGACGGCTTTGGGCCCACGACGGTGAGGCTGGTGCGGCCACTCTCGTGACGGTTGAACGTCACGGTAGCGCCCATAGCGGTGAGGATCTCGCGGATGCGGTCGCCCGGCTGCGTGGTGTGCTCTGGCCAGTCGGGCACGGTGACGCTGCCACCAGTGACAGCCGCAGCGGCCAGGAAGGCGGCGGCGTTGGACAGATCAGGCTCGACCTGCCAAGTACGACCCATCATTTCGGTCGGGTGAATGGTGAACGTTGTGCGTGGTCCCTCAGGTGTGTCGGCCGTGGTCTCCTCGACCTGCACACCGGCCTCGCGAAGCATGTCCAGGGTCATGTCAATGTGCGGGCGGGAAGGAATCTCACCGGTCGGGCGAAGTACCAGGCCACGGCCGTAGCGCGGTGCTGACAGCAACAGGCCAGAGACGAACTGGCTCGAAGCCGAAGCGTCAATTTCCACTTCGCCGCCGATGTCCGGCAGATCCTGCTCCTGGACCGAGTCACCGAGGCGGTTGCCCTGATTCGGACCCTGCGGATTGACCGTGAAGGGAAGCCCATTGCCCGCGATGTTCACACCGAGGCTGCGCAGGGCATCCAGCACGGCCGACATCGGGCGAGCCTTGGCTTCTACGTCGCCTTCGAAGAACACCGACCCCTGCGCAAGAGCTGCGATAGGTGGCACGAAGCGCATAACCGTACCTGCGAGACCACATTCCACGACACCACCGCGAAGCATGCGTGGAGTGACGCGGAGCGTGTGGTTCGGGGCACCCGAATATGTCGAGTCGGCACTGATGTCAGTTCCCAGAGCCTGCAGTGCGCGAATCATAAGATCGGTATCGCGAGAGCGCAGAGCACCATGGATAACCGATGGTGTCGAAGATATCGCCGCGATGACAAGGGCACGGTTCGTAATCGACTTCGAGCCGGCAATCTGCACCGTGGCACTAAAAGGCTGTCGACCGGCCTCGGCACCGTCGACACTTACAGTAGGGGCGGACCAATTCTGATTTTGGGAACACACACAACCAATTATGGAACACTTTCACTCCATACCTCGACTAGAGGGGGAGTCAACGGCACAATCAGTTGGTATGTGTGGTCGTTTCGTCAATTTCACAGTCGCCGAAGAACTGCTCAGCACCACGGCTGAGATTCCCGGTTTGGCGCCCGTGCGTGCCGACGGCCCGTTGCCCACCTCCCGCTACAACATCGGACCGACCATGCCAATAGTTGCTCTTGCCCGCGAGCACCCCGGCCGCACAGGAACCATTGCTGCCACCGTGCGCTGGGGTTTAATTCCGCAGTGGGCCCGCGAAGTGCCAACAACACCTTTCTTCAATGCTCGTGCGGAAACCTGGCAGTCCAAACCGACTTTCCGGGACAGCCTGCCCTGCGCAATCCCCATGAACGGTTGGTACGAGTGGAAGAATCGCCAGCCCTACTTCGTCAGCTTCAGCGATGACGCACCGCTTTTCACCGTCGCGGGGCTGTGGGCGCGCTGGGGCGATATCGTCTCCGCCACAATTCTCACCACCGACGCCGTGAGACAGCTCGCGGATCTTCATCATCGTATGCCGCGCGTGCTTGCCGACGACGAAGTCAGTGACTGGTTGGATCTCTCGGCCTGGGCAGCAGACGGAGATGTTGGCATGACCAGCGCAGAAGTGGTGGACAAGCTGACCATCCGACCGGTCAACCGCGCCGTCGGCAATGTTGCGAATGAAGGATCGCACCTGCTGAATGGGCCCGATGGAGCAGCACCCGGCCACAACGAGGAGCTGTTTTAAGGCCGTATCAGCGGGGAGGTTGCAGGAGTAGCCGCAGGGTTAGCGGGCGATGTCGGCGACCGTGGCGTCGCAAAGCGAAACCAGATCAGCGGGTGACAGTTCGATGTCCCACCCGCGGCGACCACCGGAGACGAACACGGTGTCGGCGAGAGTAGCGGTCTCATCAATGACGGTGGGGAGCTTGCGGCGACCGCCAAGCGGGGAGATGCCGCCGGGAACGTAGCCGGTGGCAAGTGACGCGTCATGGGGGTCGGCCATCGTTGCCTTGGAAGCCCCGACAGCCGCGGCGGCGGCCTTGAGGTTGAGCATTCCGGTGGCGGGGACGACGGCGATGGCCAGCCCAGTGCGTTTGCCGGATAGCTCGATAATGAGAGTTTTGAAGATGCGTTCGGGCTCGACTCCGAGATGCTCTAGTAGCCAAGAGGCGGCCTCTTCGCCGAAGTTGTCGCTGCCGTGGGGGAATTGGTGAACGTGGAAGTCGATTCCGGCGTTCTGACAGACGGCGATTGCCGGGGTGGCGGCAGCGGATTTCTTGGCGGACTTCTTCGACATAATTTCCCATCGTTGCACACCAGTGCAGCTACGCGACGAAATGCCTGGTGACGGGGGTCTGGCCGACTCGTGGGTGCGGATGTTTTAGGATAGGTAGCATGTCAGGTGATCAGACAGGAACATCGGCCATCCGGACTGATGAGTCGGATGAGGAGCTTGCGCAGCGCTTTGAGCGTGATGCCATGCCGCTTTTGGATCAGCTCTATGGAGCGGCGCTGCGGATGACACGCAACCCCGCCGATGCCGAAGACCTGGTGCAGGAGACCTATATCAAGGCTTTTCAGGGCTTCCGCTCCTACAAGCCGGGCACGAATCTGAAAGCGTGGCTCTACCGCATTCTGACGAATGCGTACATCAACAGCTACCGCAAGGCGCAGCGACGTCCTGCCGAGTACGCCACCGATGACATCACGGATTCACAGATCGCGGAAACCGCGTCGCACACTTCGATAGGGCTGCGCTCTGCTGAGGTTGAAGCGCTGGAAAAGCTTCCTGATGAGGAAATTCGTGACGCTTTGATGAGCCTCAAAGAGGACTACCGGATGGTGGTCTACTACGCCGATGTCGAGGGATTGCCCTACAAGGAAATCGCCGAAATCATGGGCACGCCCATCGGAACTGTGATGAGTCGGCTCCACCGTGGAAGAAAACAGCTCCGAGACGCGTTGCACAACGTAGCCGTGGAACGTGGATTCTTGAAAGAAGAGAAGGGAGATTCTCCGCGATGAGCCGAGAGTCGAGCCAAGATATGGAGCAGACGCCAGAGCGCGGACACGCCTGTGAAGATGCTTTCTGTCAGGATGCCCACTCGCGCCTACACGCATTTTTGGATGGAGAGTGTGATTCGGAGGAACGCCGCTTTCTCGAGGAACACATTCACAAATGCCCTCAGTGCTTGGAAGAGTTCGGTTCCGAGCAAGCTATACGACGGCTGCTACGCCGGTGTTGCCAGCAACCTGCCCCTGAGGACCTCCGTCAGCGCATTACCACTCGGATTCGCGTGTCCTATACGCGGGTGGAGTATCGCAGGTAGCTGCTGGCGGCTAGGTTAGGTGCGTCATCTTTTGGCGCGTATTCCTTTGATGCTTAATGCGATGTTGCGTAATACGGTAATGCGTAATGCGTAATGGGAAAATCCCAGGTCACGGTGATGTGGCCTGGGATATTTTTGTGGAGCTATTTGTGGAGCTAAGGGGAATCGAACCCCTGACCTTCGCATTGCGAACGCGACGCTCTACCAACTGAGCTATAGCCCCATTGCTTTCGAGCAACCTAGCTGGAGCTGCTGTAAAAGCTCTGGTTTCAGACGTTACTCCGGTGGGGTTTGGGCTCCAAACTCGCTGGTAAGGTTCTGGCGGATGGTTAATCCGGAAAGCGAGGATGCGGTATCGACGAGGCATCGAAAAGGTGTTGAAAGTGACTAGGTTTATGACAAAAAACCGCGGGTGAATTCAATTCATGTGTCATAAACCTAGTCACTTTCAGACCTGCTACCCGTTGAGGTATCCGCTGGAGGCATAAAAAACTCCACCCCGTCCTTCGGTGCAATACCGAGTTGTGCCGGGGTGGAGTGAGATGTCTTAGCCGGTGATGGCTAAGACTGCTGCAACTAAGGGCAACTTAGCTGTTCGGACGCTTGCCGTGGTTAGCCTTGTTCTTACGACGGTCCTTGCGCTTACGGCCACGCTTGCTCATAGCTGGGCTCTCTTTCTATCGGGTTAAACAGGTATCAACCGGTATAGATTACACGGTAAGAGGGTAAGTCTTTTAATTAGACTGCGGTGCTGGTGCGAGTGCGGCGAGTGCGACCGCGGTTGCGACGGCGCTTCAGTGCGCGACGCTCATCCTCGCTCATGCCGCCCCAGACACCTGCATCCTGGCCGGTCTCAAGTGCCCAGGCCAGGCACTGAGCAGTAACGGGGCAACGGTTGCAAACGACCTTGGCCTTAGCAATCTGGGCGAGAGCCGGGCCGGAGTTACCGACCGGGAAGAAAAGCTCCGGATCCTCTTCACGACAAACGGCCTTGTGACGCCAATCCATGACAAACTCCTAAAACATTACGAGCCCCGGGTGAGGGCAGGGTTAAATTTCCTTGCGGGAAGGCAGCTCCGGAAATGGATTTCGTCAGACACGACAAATCGCCGTATCTCAACGAGGGTTGGGGTTCATTCCCGGTTGCCCAGGGGTATTAGGCATCTTGGGAGGGGCTACCTGTTGCATCGCCTATGCGACGTGAAGGGTAGTGGGGACTCACCAAAGAGTTTGCGCCTAAAAAGGCGAGACTTGCATGGTTGCACATCCAGTGAACTGCGTGCCTGTCTCGCTGACGATTTACATGTTTTCACGACTGGAGCGGTTCGTAAAGAGCAAAATGAATAAAAGTGCCAAACCTCACAGAAAAGTGAAGTTTTGGTTAAAACGCCAGGTCAAAACTAGCCCCTTGTGGGGGTGATTTTAGTTTTGGTAATTGCAGTAGTGAGGGTGTATGGCGCGTTTTTGTTGGCTTGTCAGTAAACAGTTACAGCTTAAGCCGGGTTTGCCTCGGTCTTTTGGCTTGTACTGAACAGGCGGCGTGTGCGATCCATGGCCTTTTTGGTCACCACAACGAGCAAGCGCTCGTCCACGGGGCGGGTAGCGACCTTCTTGGTGAACTGGTCCTCGGTGTAATCGTCGGCACGCGCCACAAAATTGATTGCGCCTTGCTTAACGCGGATGTTGAGGGAATCGCGCTGATTGATGTACTCGCCGTCCAATTGGAGACGAAGTGGAGCAGTAGCGGTGAGCTGGATGTGCTGAGCGTTGTCAACGCGTCGTTCGCGGGCTTCTATGTGGAAGGGGGAGCGCAGTCGGGTGAAGAAACCGGCCAAATTGGCTGCGGCGACAAGCCCCGTCACTCCCTTTAAAGAAGTGAAGCCATAAAACCCCAGGCCCCTGCGCAGTGACACAGTGGGGTTGGTGACGATGGGGAGGTCGCCGAGGAATGTCCATGGATTGGAGTTGGACACCACAGCCATTGCGAGATCGCGGCCAAATTCCTTGCCGTCGATAGTTGCGGTGATTTGTGGCGGGCTTTTGCGCAACTCGTTCCATGCGGTGAAAATTGCCGGCAAATAGCGCACGGCTTTGGCGCGGGTGCCGTTATGTCGGAGCTGTTCCATGGTGGAAATGACTTCCGCATCGATGCCGATACCGGCATTGACGACGAAGCATCGCTCTGCTGCATGTCCAACGCTAATAGCGCTGCGGGTTCGGGAGCGCAGCAGGCTTGCGATGTACCACGCGGCATCTACGGGGTCGCGGGGAATACCCAACGCACCCGCCAAGACGTTGGCGCTGCCTGTGGGAATTGTTGCGATGGCAGGCAGGTCAGTGGCAGGCAGTGCGGAGAATGGGTTGGAGTCCATGAGCCCATTGACAATCTCGTTAATGGTTCCGTCGCCGCCGAGGGAAATAATGACGTCGTAATCGCGAACCGTTATTCCCGCCACCATTTCCTCAGCATGGCCGGGGTAAGCGGTGAACATGGATGTTAAGCGGATCCCCTCGACTGAGCGAAGCGCCCGCACAATGCTGGGCATGCGTCGAGCAGAGTTACTGGTCGAATTCGGATTGGAGATTAGCAACGCACGCACAGGCACCAAGAGTAGTGCATGAATAGACTTGTGATGGGTGCATCGGTCGACTTGCCTCCAGGGTGTATTCATCGGTTCGCACCGGGCTAACATGTAGGGCGTGAGTAACCAGAAAAACAGCAGCAATGTGCCCAAATCGCGTACTACCGAACAGCTTGCGGCAGCCGACGGGCCGATGGCCGCGCCTCAGGTTGTCATGGTCGGTGCGTGGATCGGTGTCGCCGAATGTGCCCTCGGTCTGGGCTACGGAGTCTTCCTTCTGATTCGTGATTTGATGGGGTACCGCGACGAGGCCGCGGTCATTTCCGGTTGGGGTACCGCGCTGTGGTTCCTTCTCATTTTCGGCGCTGTTTTCGCTGGTGCGATTATGTTGCTGCGTGGCGCCCGTTGGGGGCGCGGGCCGATTATTATGCTCAACCTCTGCTTGCTGGGGGTGGCCTATTACATGTTCCGCTCGAGCGCTTTTCTGCTGGCTCTGCCGACGGCGGCAGCTTCAATTGCTGCGCTGGCCTGTATGTTTAGTCCGAAGGCGATTGATTGGGCTGCCCGCTCTTTTTAAGCTTCGATGGCGAACGCGTCGACTGACTCACCGCGCTGAACCAGTAGAGTGTCACCGACAACTGCAAGGCGCACGGGCAGTTCCGGCTTGTCCGCATCATTTACATGAGTGGACTTCGCAGCTGCAGGCAACGGGAGTGTGCCGATAATTTCGAGAGTTGAGGCATTCAATACCGCAACTCCGTCAGTGACTGGCATGAAAACATGCTCACCCCATGGAGCTGGGGTTCCTGTGGCCTCAGGAAACTCGAAATCCGGCGCCAGGGTGCTCGGGCGGAAGCCAAGTAATCCACGTGGCGACCACCACGTCATGTGATGGGGGAGATCCGTTGTAAAAGGCGCACGCGGGGCGTCGTCGTCGGAGTTAGCTTCAGCCGGTGCTGGACGCAGAGTAGTCTCACCCAGCGCCAACTCAGTTAGCATCGTGCCGTCCATACGAAAAACGCGGATGCGATTGTCTGCCAGTACCGCTGCCGTGTCCTGGCCAATCGATACCAGCGACATATCTGCAGTTACTGGACCAAGGTCAATATCGCTCTTGACCTCTGGTTTCCGCGATTCCTCCGGATTTGCCACCTGCATGACCAGGCGTCCGTGACCATCGCAGTTGTTGACAACGGCCAGCAGCTCCACGCGTGTGAGCGCACTGATAATCGAACACTCTGGGTGTGGCTGCATCTTCGGTTCCGGGGATGCTGGAATCTTGCCGTACTCGACTACTCGGACCAAGTCAGAACGCCACAGCTCCAGGAATCCAGAGTCGTAGACACCCGCGTATGAATTCGAGCGCACGGCGGCAGGGCTGTCAGCCGCAATCGATTTTCGGGTCGCGACATACTGCCCCGAATCGGGTTTGAGTGCAACGGTCTCACCGCAGCCAGCTGCCCCGCGAAAAGTCGCGAAAACTTGGCCATCACTGCCCGAGAGCGCACACAGCGGAATATCTCGTCGATAGTGCCATCGCTCCGTGCCGTCGTTAAGCGAGATAGCACGCACGCCCCGGTCCTCAGCAACGATGAGGGAGTTGTCCATCACCAGTGGCGCCGGGGAGATGGTGTGCGTGCTTGTGCTTGCCGACGATTCGGTGGACCACACCGGCCGGAGAGTATGTGGCATTGCCTCCGGATCGTTCGCGGCCGGGGCTTGCGCTGTGCTGCTCGTCGGTGCCGTGGATTCAGTGCGATCGACCTTACGAGCCGGAGAAGCGACCCATGTCCAACCGACGACTAGCACTACGGCGATGATGAGAACTACTGATGCGATTCGATTGCGGCGCAGTCGGGTCTCTGCAGTGGTGGGCTCAGCGTTGGCTTGTGGTGACTGCAGCACGGTTGGAATGTCCTGTCGACGAGTGGTCGTGGCGAGAGGTGAGGTGGGGAGTTGGCACGCGCAGCGGCCTAGCTGCGACGATGAGAATTGGAGTGGCCGTCCCGCTTTGAGCTTCGTCCTTGGCCGCGATTGCGATGATGAGACTGTGAGCGGTTGTTTCGCGGGCCTCTTCCGCCACGCCCGCGAGGTGGCCGGGAACCCAATACCGGGCGGGCTGGCCCGACCTTCTCATCGATCCCCTCGGGGATGTCTAGAGCTTCGGCGAGCTCGGGGGAGGTGGAAAACCACGTCGGAATCTCGGCCATGTCCAGGTCGAGAGCATCTGAAATAGCCTTCCACTTTGTGGTTTCATCCCAGCCGACGAGCGTAACGGCGACACCGCTGTGTCCCGCGCGGCCGGTGCGGCCGATGCGGTGGACATAGGTCATTTCGTCATCGGGCACCTGGTGGTTGATGACGTGGGTGACATCGTCGATATCGATACCGCGAGCCGCGACATCGGTTGCGACCAGGACGTCGACGTCGCCATTGCGGAACGCCGTCAGCGAGCGCTCACGTGCAGGCTGGCCCATATCGCCGTGGACGGCGGTGACCAGGAAGCCGCGCTCGCCGAGCTGCTCAGCAACCGAGGCGGCGCCGCGCTTCGTGCGAGCAAAAATGATGGTGCGACCACGATCGTTGGCTTGCAGGATGCGGGCAATGACCGAGACCTTATCCATCTGGTGCGATTGGAAAACAATCTGTTTAGTGGTCTCGTGGACTGTGGCCTCTTCCTCGCCTGATTCGGCGCGGATGTGCACCGGGCGATTCATAAAGGTACGTGCGAGAGTCAGAATTGGGCCCGGCATTGTTGCCGAGAAGAGCATGGTCTGACGTTCATCTGGCACCGCAGCCAGAATCTTCTCGATGTCCGGCAGGAAGCCCAAGTCGAGCATCTCATCGGCCTCGTCGAGAACCAAAATCTTTACGCCTGACAGCTCTAGATTATTGCGCTGGTAAAGATCGATGAGACGGCCGGGAGTACCGACGATGATGTCCACACCGCGGTCTAGCTGTTCAATCTGTTCCTCATAGGGGCGGCCACCGTAAATAGTGCACACACGCAGATTGGTTGAGTGCGCAGCGCGGGCCAAATCCTCGCCGACCTGCACACATAGCTCACGGGTGGGGACGATGATGATTGCGCGGGCAGTGCCATCCGGTTCTGGAATGCGGGCGTCATCAAAGACGCGGTCAATAAGGGGGACACCAAAACCAAGAGTTTTTCCCATGCCAGTACGGGCTTGGCCGATAATGTCCGTGCCGTCGAGTGCCAAGGGCAGCGTCAGTTCCTGGATTGCAAATGTGCGGGTGATTCCTTCGTCGGCGAGTGCGTCGCAGATTTCCGCGGCGACCCCCAATTCGACGAATGTCGGGGACTGGGACTCTGCCACGGCGACTCCTTTGCTGTTTGTAACCTCACGTGACACGACGGCTTAATCGGTCTCTCTAATCCTAGCCGCTTTGGGAATGGTTATGATGTCACCTATGGACATCACTATTGGATTTGCAGACAATACGCGTGAGCTGAACATTGAAAACGTCGCTGGTGGCGAGGAGGTCAAGGCTGCGATCTCCCAGAAGCTGGCTGCTGGCGAAGGTGTGATTGAGCTCAGCGACGGCGCTGGTCAGGAGTACCTGATTAATGCTGACAAGGTCGCCTACGTCCGTACCGGTAATAACGCAGACCGTAAGGTTGGCTTCTTCGCCTAATGACGCAAGAACCCTTTCTCGTACGCATTGCAAGGAGTTGGGGGTGGCGAGCCTATGCCATCCCTGTACTTGTGGTGCTCACAGTCATCATTCTCTTCGACATCTTCACTGCTGAAGATGATTCTTCAGGTTCCGGCACTGGCACTGTCGCCTCGCAGAGTGGCAATGGTCGCCCTGGTCCGGTGCCCGGTGAGGGATACGGTGATGGTTACGAGGGAGGGCAGTTGCCACCCGGTCCGGCCTTTGCCACGGAACCCTCGGGAAATTTTAAAGATGTTACCGTGGCGCATCCCCGTGTTGGGGAGGGGCGCGACAATGCGGTCAGGTATTCCGTGGAAATTGAAGACAACATTGATGTTCCTTCGATTGGTGGCGAGCGCGCCTTTGCAGAGACGGTGAACTCGATTCTGGCCGATCCACGTGGCTGGACAGCTAATCCAGATTTTTCTTTCGAGGCAGTGCCTCGCGACCAGGATCCGACGATTGTCGTGCAGCTTTCCGCGACTGGAACCGCACATCAGCTGTGCGGCAACACCTTGGGAATGGAGACCTCCTGTTACCTGTCTGGGCAGCGGGAAGGTGAGCCTGGGCGCGTGGTCGTCAGTATCGCCCGGTGGGTTCGAGGTGCCCTGCCTTTTGAGGGGGACCTGGGATTGTATCGCCAATACCTTATTAATCACGAGGTTGGTCACGGACTTGGGTACGCGGTTCACGAGCCCTGTCCGAGGGACGGCGGTATCGCGCCAATCATGATGCAGCAGACCCTGAGCGTGTCGAACGATGAACTGCACAAAATCGACAGCAGCGAGGTCTATCAGGTCGATGGTAAGACGTGTTCTGTCAACGGCTGGCCGTACCCATTTGGGGCGGACGACGATACGGCCGCACCGACTCAGAAAGCAAGGTAGTAGCAGATTATGATCGCCACTCCTCCCGACCGTGTTTTAGAGGCCTTTGGTGCCGAGGGCGAGCCGCATCGTGCCGGGCGAGCTTGGGACAATGGCTGGGTCTACGACGATTCCATTGTCCTTTCGCCGGTACATAATTCGGCGCAGGCGCTGTGGTCTGCAAAGGTTCGCAGTGCGCTAGATGTCGATGGCGTCCGAGTGGCGAAATCTGTGCGTACCAGTGACGGCCGCTTGGTTATTGCTGGGTGGCAGGCTCGTCATTTCATCCCGGGGGGATTCGCGCCACGTGCCGATGAAACCATTGTGGCCGCTGGTCGCGTGGAAGAGTCGCTTGCCAGTATTGAACGGCCACAGTTTCTCCTTGATAAGGAGCCCGATTACTTCGTCATGTGTAATCGCGCAGCTTGGGACTCTGACCCAATCGGCATCCTCGAGCAGCTTCTCGACGCGGATAGCGTCCCCCGCGCCGATTGTGCCGAGGCTCTCACGATCTCCGGTGATCTTCTCCAGCTGCGGGCAGAGATGGTTGTGCCAACGGAGCTTCTGCAGGTCTGTCACGCAGACCTCGTCGGCACGCTGCTTTACGACGGCACGGCCGCCCCGGTTCTCACC
This sequence comes from Corynebacterium sp. LK31, assembly GCF_014335015.1. Taxonomy (NCBI): domain Bacteria; kingdom Bacillati; phylum Actinomycetota; class Actinomycetes; order Mycobacteriales; family Corynebacteriaceae; genus Corynebacterium; species Corynebacterium sp. LK31. The sequence goes on from NZ_PDGW01000025.1 coordinate 105,927, forward strand.
GATATCGTGCCAGCGTGGCATGTCCGTGGTTGGACAGCTGCCTTGGCGGCAGTGGATTGCCTGTCCATGATGGGGGCTGATGAGGAGCTACTGCGGCGCTTCGATCACCTGCCGGATTTCGGTCAGTTGCTCGTTCGTGCGATGTGTTATCGACTTTTTGTCCACGCTGTTAGTCCAGAATCGCAGCCGGGTGCGTATCGCGGTCTGTTCCGCGCGGCTTCGCTAGTTCGCGCGTTTGTGTCTAAGTAACGCCGGGCAGTATTTACAGGCGTTTTTTGGGCGGGGGTAGTTTTCTCCCTATTTCGAATGGGTGTTCGAGTGTTGGTCCGGGGGTTGTGCCACAATGGTGCACATGAACGTAGATGGAATGCCGAAGGTTCGGTTCGTCCAGGAGGAACCTCCTCGTCGTCGGCAGTGGTTGGGTACTGCGGTAGAGGCGCTCTTCCCTTCCCATAATCAGGCGCTCGTGGTAGAGAACAAGCTTGTAAACCAGCCTGTTGTGCGTGTTTTAGGAGGTCCAGGAACCGGTAAGAGTTCGCTGCTGGCAGATCTCGCGGTGGACTACATGCAGGCGGGCATTCCGGCGGACAGCATTTTGGTGGTGTCACAGTCAAAAGAGGCCGCCGCGGAATTGAGGCGGGATATTGACAGGCGTTTTGCCTCTGAACTGGGGGAAGGCGGTTCGGTCGGGGCAGGTCAAGGTGGCATGGTGCGTGCCGTGCATTCGCTTGCCTATGCAGTAGTACGTGATGCCGCCGTCAGTCGGGGAGAGCCTGAACCATCGTTGACCACTGGTGCACGCCAAGATGCTGTCGTGCGGCAACTTTTGGCCGGTCATGCGGAAGATGGTGGTGCGTATTGGCCAGAGCGGTTGCGCCCGGCTCTTCCGTTAGTCGGTTTTTCCCGTGCGGTTCGTGACTTTCTGCTGCGTGCAGCTGAGCGGGGGATTGATGCCCCGAGGCTTCAGCAGCTCGGCGTGGACTATGGCATTGAGTCGTGGTGTGCGGCTGGCAAGTTTATGGCGGAGTATCAGCAGACTATGCGGTTGGCGTGGGAGCCCAGCCTGAACGCTGCAGAGATTGTCTCTGCGGCATTGATGGAGCTGGATACAGACGCGCAAGCACTGGCTCGGTGGGGAAAGTCGGTGGTGCTGGTCGATGATGCTGAACACCTATCCCCGGAAGCTGCGCGTCTTGTGGATCGGTTTGTGTCGCAGGCGGCCGTAGCCGTCATTACTGGTGATGAAGATCAATCGGTATTCCATTTCCGCGGTGCTAATAATGACTATCTCCGGGGGACTGGTGAGGTCGAGTACAAGGCAATCCACTTGCAGCAGTCTTACCGCTGTAACGCTGATATCGCGGATTTAGTCAACGCAGTTTCTCAGCGCTTGCCTAAGGCTCCTGCATACCGTGGCATTGTCGGTTCAGTTGGAGCACAGGAAGCTCGTGAATCCGAAGTTGGAAACAACAGCGATACCGTCGCAGCGGAAAACTCGTACGCAGCTAAAAGTGCAGTAAGCATAGCTATTCATCCTTCTGAACGTGCACAGCGAGCCACAGTCGCGGACTACTTCCGGCGCCTTCATATTGACGAGGGAGTGGCATGGAAGGATATGGCGGTCATCGTCCGGTCCGGTGCAGGGGAGTCCTCTCTGTTCCGTGCGTTGTCGCGTGCGGGTGTGCCTGTGCAGATTGACCCAACGGACATCGTGCTAAGTCATCAGCGATTGGTGCGAGCGCTGATGGTGGCGTTGCGGGCAACTATGAACCAGCTCGATGACGTGGAGTGGGACGAGTTCCTCTCCGGCCCATTGGTCAACATGGATCCGATTGTCAAAGAGCGTCTGCTGCGCGGAATCCGGAAGGCCGACCTGTTCGGCGGGGCCGCGATGACTCAGCTCATCGGAATCTTGAAGGCAGAGGGACTCACAGCTGAACAGCTGGAGCTTATTGAGTCTCTGTCGCAGCGTGAACGTCAGGCGCTGCAGGTGCCGCTGGATCTGTTGAGCGCAGCTCGTGAAGCGTTGCGCGATGGTGTGGAAGCAACTTTGTGGGCAATTTGGCAGTCCACTGGTTTGGCAGACCATCTGGTGGCGGCATCGTTGCGCGGCGGTACAGCTGGCGCATCGGCTGACCGCGATTTGGATGCTGTGATGGCACTGTTCGACTTTGCTGGTGACCGTGTGGAGCTGAATCCAAAACTGACGGTTGACGGTTTTATCGCTTCTGTGGAAGAGCAGGAGCTGCCCATCGGCGCACGTGACCGTAGCGGGGTAGAGCGCGATGCCGTGCGCATTCTCTCAGCCCATGCGGCTCTGGGCAGGCAGTGGAAAGCAGTAGCGGTTGTCGGAGTCCAGGAAGGCCAGTGGCCCAGCCTCGGTGTGACTGGCTCGGTGATGAAGCAGAACGAGTTCATCGGTCTCGTCGATCACGGAATTGAGCCGCGGGAGTACATCAATTCCATGGCGGATGCGCTGGCGGAGGAACGTCGTTTGCTGCACGTCGCGGTATCACGGGCGAGCGACAGGGTACTGCTGACCGCAGTCGATTCTCCTGACGATGTTGGAGTTCCCAGTCCGTTTATTATCGAGCTCGTTGAAAAGCTCGGTAATTCGGTGACGGAGCTGGCGAAACAATCGGAAGCCTCGTCGTCTGCGAACGGAGTCGGGGCTACGGCTAATGAAGTAAACGCCGGCAATCCGGATGTTGCAGAGGCAGAAGATGTCGCATGGGCCGGTGAAGGCCTGCCACGGGTGCTCTCTGTGGAGTCACTGCTGGCAGAACTGCGTGCAGCCGTTGTGGACGATGCGGAGACTGAGACGCGGCGTCGACAAGCTGCACGTCAACTCGCGCGATTGGCGCAGGTTGAGGTTGCTGGCGCACATCCAGACACCTGGTGGGGGCTCCGTGCACCGTCGACTTCGAAGCCGGTAAATGACAAGAAGCCGATGAGGATCAATCCCTCCAAGGTGGAAGCAACCCTGAGTTGTCCGTTGAAGGCCATGTTGGATAAATCAGCACCGACATCGGCCATGTATCTGGGCTCTCTACTGCATCAGGCGGTAGAAGCAGTCGCGAAGGGAGTGACTGTGCCTGAGGCTCAGTCTGAGATCCGGCGTGTTTTTGGGGACCTGTCCGATGATCCGGAGTGGCGTAAGCGTACTGAGGAAGAGACCTGGTTGACCGGGCTGGAGGATTGGCAGCGGTGGATTGAGACTAAGAAAGATATCGGAACCGAGGTCCCAGTAAATGTCAACATCAACGATGACATCGTGATTGTCGGACGAATCGACCGGTTGATTGAAGACGCTGATGGTGCAGTTCAAATCGTCGATATCAAAACCGGTAAGACAGCGCCCTCCGGTAAAGAAGTAGAAGGACACGCACAGCTAGCTACATATCAACTAGCGCTGTCGAAGGGGAAGCTCGTTGAAAGCGGAGATGGGCTCGCTGTGGACAACGGCGAAGGCATTGAACAATCTGGGGCATACCTGGTATTTCCGCGAAAGTCACACAATAAGACCATTATCACTAGCCGAGAACAGTCAAAGCTCACGGAAGACAAGTTGGCTGACTGGGAGCGTCGCGTGGAGCAGGTAGCACGTGCGACGTCTGGCCCGCGTGCCTTGGCGCTCGCTGGTGATCATTGCAAGTTCTGCACGCTTTCGAAGGCGTGCCCGGCAGCAGAAGGGAATCGGTAGTCATGTCGGAGGAACGAACCATCATTGATCCCGTCACCCTGTCGGAGATGATGGGGCAGGACTTTCCGCCCACTCCGCAACAAGCGGCGGTAATCGGTGCACCGATGGAACCAATGCTTGTTGTCGCCGGTGCCGGTGCTGGTAAAACAGCGACAATGGCTGCCCGTGTCGTGTGGTTGGTCGCCAACGGCTTTATCCGCCCAGAAGAAGTTCTAGGTTTGACCTTCACCAGGAAGGCAGCGCGCGAGCTCGGCGTCCGTATCCGCCAACAGCTGAATGCGCTTGCTTCCTCCGCTGCATTTCGTGCACAAGCTTCACCAGAGGTATTAGCAAGCCTCGAGGTCATTGCCCCAACCACGCTTACTTACGATGCTTATGCCTCTGAAGTCGTGAGCAATTATGGTCTTTTGCTGCCGACGGAGCCGGGGGTCACCATTATGGATGGCGCGACGCAGTGGCAGTTGGCCTGGGAAACAGCTCGCAATGTGACCGAAATTGATGTCGATATTGCACCATCAACGCTGGCTAGTCGCATTATTGAGCTGGGGTCGAACATCGACTCAAACTTATCTACCCCGCAGGCGATTCGCGAGGAAACCGAAGCGTTCATCAGCAATATTGAGCAGACCCCGCAGAAGGGTAAACGCGAGGGACTAATTGGCGATCTACAGGGCATCGTCGATAAGCAGCGGGAGAGATTAGAGATTTTGCCGCTGGTAGAGCAGGTTCGAGCTCGGTGCAATGAAGAAAATGTCGCCACCTTCGGTATGCAGATGGCTCGGGCGGCCCGGCTAGCCACCGACTTCGCGGAAGTCGGGGAGGAGGAGCGGCGTCGCTTTAAGATCATCATGCTCGACGAGTACCAGGACACGTCGCACACACAGCGGCTGTTCCTGCGTGCGCTGTTCTCCGGTGGTTGTGTCACCGCTGTCGGCGATCCGATGCAGGCAATTTATGGCTGGCGAGGAGCAACGGCCGAAAACCTTGTGCAGTTTGTCAATGATTTTCCGCGGTCGGATGGGCAGCCAGCGGAGAAAAAGCAACTGACCATTTCTTGGCGAAACCCGCAGTCAGTGCTGCAGCTTGCTAACGCAGTCTCCGACCGTGCTTTTGCGGGGCAGGCTCGTACGGTAGAGGCACTGGATGCAGGGCCAAAAGCAGGCCAGGGCGAGGTGCAGCTTGCTTTCACTGCAACCGGTGAGGAAGAAGTTGCATACATCGCAGATTGCATGGAGGCGCAATTACGCGAATGTGAAGCAGCTGGCAACAAGCTCGATGCCGCCATCCTGGTTCGGACAAATGCTGAATCGGCTGTCTATTTAGAGGCACTGTCTGAGCGGGGTGTGCCTGCAATCATTGTGGGACTCGCTGGATTGCTGCACTTGCCCGAGGTCATGGATATCACCTCGGTGATGAAGATATTGGTCGACCCCAGTTCAGACCCGGATGCTCTGCGTCTGCTGCTCAGCCCACAGTTCAATTTGGGTGCCGCGGACGTGGAGGCACTTCGCACTCGTGTAGACCAGCTGGCAATGGCAGGCAAGGACGAGTTGGCCCGAAAGAAGGGCAATGTCGAAGAGACTTCAGACTCCTCACCGCTTTCCCAGCTCGCTCGCCAGTATGACAAGCTCGTGGAAGATGCCGAAGCAGCATCGTCTGCGGTGGGGTTGGGGCACGCCATCGCCGACCCGGATATTCGTTTTTACGACGGCACCCCGCTGGCGCGCGGCAGTGTGGAAAAAAATGGGCGGTTGGTCTGTAGCGAGTCACTGAACTACACAGATGAAGCAATGGTGCGCATCGCACAGTTGGGTGCAAGCCTACGAAAACTACGCCGGTTCTCGCTGAATAAGCCTCTGCCGGAACTGGTCGAGGACATCGCTACTGAGTTTGGAATTCGCGTAGAAGCAGCGGCTGGACAGTACGGTTCTGCTACCGCGATAACCAGGCCGACAACCGCACATCTGGATAGGTTTGTCGATATCGCTGCGACGTATTCTCAAAATATCTCGGACGATGTGACAGGGTTTTTGAACTATCTGGAATTCGCTGTCGAACACGATGATGGCTTGGAACGGGCACCTATGAACATGCCGGAAAACTGTGTCCAAATCATGACTATGCACAAGTCAAAGGGCTTGGAGTGGGAAACGGTTGCTGTTCCGGGCATCACCACTAGCAAGTTCGACAGAGTTGATTTGTCATCGTGGCTCACCAATTCAGTTCAGCTTCCTCCTGGCGCAATTACTCAAGTGGATCCGCTAACGGCTAGTGCAGAAACAACAGAGGATGCAACGCAGCTTGCAGCAGGCGATTGGGCTCCTGTCGCTGATTCTGTCGATAGCAACGCCCCCGAACTGGACATATCAGGCACCGATAACCAGACCGACCTCAACAAGGTGATCAAAGCCTACAAGGAAGAGCTGCGAGAAGTGGAGAGGGAAGAAAAACAGCGCCTCTTCTACGTTGCCATGACTCGCTCCGCGAAAAAGCTCATTGTCACTGCAAGCAGGCGGCCTAATCCGAGCTTGAAGAAACCCACCGACGTGTCGGCGGACTTCGCAGCCATCGCCACTCAATTCAGTGACTATGTGGTGTCGTGGACAGATGGGGAGGACCCTGAGGTAGAGGACACTGAAGTCGATTTGGACTGCGACACTGCGGTTGATGGGGTGGTCTGGCCCGTCGATACCCTGGGCAACCGCCGAGATAGTGTGCAGCGAGCAGCCGAAAGCGTCATGCGCTACATGGGCGAAGACCAGGATGAGCGCCCCATTGCAGGTGACCTGTCTGAGGTATGGGAAACGGAAACGACCATTCTCGTGGATGAAATCCTTCGAGCTAAGGCCGCGGAGATTCATCTACCAATGCCGACAAGCATGTCCACTAGCGAATACCAAGCGATGATTGCGGATCCGGTCGCGTTTGCTCGTCGGAAAGCACGCCCGGTGCCGTTTAAGCCAAACCGATTCGCGCGCCGAGGTACGGCATTCCACGCTTGGTTGGAGAATCGCTTCGGTGCACACAGTCTGCTGGACGATGAGGATCTCTTCGGGGATCAACTGGATGACTTCCTCGGCACAGAGCAAGTCGCGTCCGAACGCGAACTGGAGAAATTGAAGGCGAATTTCGAGGCATCTGAGTGGGCTGACCGCACGCCAACGCATGTAGAGGTGCCGTTTGAAATTGCCATCGGGCAGAGGCGGGTCGTCGGCCGAATCGACGCGGTGTTTAACGACAACGGGAAGTGGAGCGTCATTGACTGGAAGACAGGCCAGATGCCGCGCGGAAAGGAAAGGGAAGTAGCGGCGCTACAGCTGGCGATTTACCGCCTGGCGTGGTCGGATAGGCTGCGCGAGATGGGAATGGAAACTGCCCCCGAAGACATTGAAGCCGGGTTCTTCTACGTTTCGGCAGGACGGACGCTAATACCAGATGAAGCGCTACTGCCAAGCAGGATAGAGTTAGACAGGAAGATGCGCGAGCTGATTGGATAATCATCTACGTATGTAACTGCCGCGTGGCCGTGGCCAGTTATCCAGGTGAAAGCAGCAGTTTGTATGCGCTATTTTTCACCGGGAGGAGTTTTCATGAAAGGCAGGCGAGGAGCGGTTGCGTAATCCAATTCGGAAATCTTCGGGATACGAAACCGGGCTCAATGATCTTCCCGGGCATGCACTGCTGGGAGTCATTGGCCTGCCTGAGTCCGCGCCGAAGAATCCTTGGCGGCTAATCATACGTCGTTTGAACTACGCCGTATTTTTGCTGCTGATTGCATCCGTCGTGGTTTACTACGACCGCAACGGATATACGGAGCCTCTCACCTTCATCGATGCGGTGTATTACTCGGCTGTCAGTCTGTCGACGACGGGCTACGGTGACATCACGCCGGTGACACAGAGGGCTCGATTACTCAATATTTTGATCATTACGCCACTGCGTGTGGCCTTCCTTGCTCTCTTGGTCGGTACTACTCTGACCGTTTTGACCCAAGAATCTCGGAAAACCCTGCAAATTCAGCGCTGGAGGAGACAGTTGCGCAACCACACCGTCGTTATCGGATACGGCACCAAGGGTCGTTCTGCCATTGCAGCTCTTCTCGCGGACGGCGTAGATCCGGCAGAAATCGTTGTCATTGATACGGACAAGGAAGCACTCGACCACGCTTCGAATCAAGGCTTGGCGACGGTGCATGGGTCGGCTACTAAATCCGATGTGCTGAAGTTAGCTGGTATTCAGCGTGCCCGCTCTATAGTCGTTGCACCGAACAAAGATGACACAGCGGTGCTGGTCACGTTGTCGGTCCGTGAGTTGGCGCCGGGTGCCTCAATTGTGGCCTCGGTGCGTGAATCAGAAAACCGCCACTTGTTGACGCAGTCAGGAGCAGACCAAGTGGTTATTTCTTCTGAAACCGCCGGCCGAATGCTGGGGCTGGCCACGGTGACTCCTTCGGTGGTTGAGATGATGGAAGACCTCCTGAGCCCGGATGAAGGATTCTCTGTTGCAGAGAGGCTGGTCACCGAAGAGGAAATCGGTGCCAGCCCACGGCACCTCGCGGATATTGCACTCGGCGTGGTGCGCTCGGGTGAGCTGTACCGAATTGATTCACCGGAGTGTGAATCGGTGGAGCCAGGCGACCGGCTGCTGTACGTCCGCCGTGTCTACAGCAATGACGAATAGCACTCGACCAGTTTAAAAATGGGGTCTAACAACTTTTGACTTACTCAGAGGCGGATGTGAACGAGCCGGATTATCTAGCTGGGCTGGATCCAGACCAGCGCGAGGCAGCAACGGCTCCGATGGGGCCGGTGTGCATTCTTGCTGGAGCCGGTACAGGTAAGACCCGAACAATTACTCATCGCATCAAGTACCTCATTGACCAGGGGTTTGTGCAGCCGCAGAAGGTATTAGCGGTGACATTTACCTCGCGTGCAGCAGGGGAGATGCGCGATCGCCTGGCAAAGATGGGAACGCCTGGAGTCCAGGCGCGTACTTTCCACTCGGCAGCTCTTCGCCAGCTGCGCTACTTCTGGCCCCAAGTCGCCGGTGATATGCCCTGGCAGCTGTTGGATGACAAGAAATTCCGTGTCGTCGCCCAAGCAGTACGCCGGGTGGGCCTGGACACCTCCAAGGAAACGATCCGCGATGTCATGGGCGAGATTGAGTGGGCGAAGGCCACTCTGGCCGGTGCGGATCAGTACCAGGCCGCGTTGCGGCAACATGGGCGCACGGCGCCTCTGTCTGCGGAAAAAATTGTCGATTGCTATCGCGCTTACGAGGACATAAAAACCACTCCTGACGGGCTATTGCTTGACTTCGACGACCTGCTCATCCACACCGCCGGTGCGATGGAGAATTCCCGTGCAGTGGCGGAGGAATTCCGCAACCAGTATCGGTGCTTCGTCGTCGATGAGTACCAGGATGTCACCCCGTTACAGCAGCGAGTTCTCAACGCCTGGCTGGGAGACCGTGACAACCTCACAGTTGTCGGGGACGCCAACCAGACGATTTACTCCTTCACAGGGGCGACTCCGCAGTACCTAATGAACTTCTCTCGGGACTACCCGGAAGCCACAGTGGTCCGCCTGCAGCGGGACTACCGATCGACCCCACAGGTCGTCGAGCTGGCCAACAATGTCATCGGCCGTGCGCAGGGGCGTATCGCCGGTTCGCGGCTGAAGCTGATTGGGCAGCGTGAAGACGGGCCGGAGCCGACTTTTAACCAGTACGACGATGAGCCGATGGAAGCTCGCGCGACCGCGCGCAGCATCAAGCGGCTTATCGACGCGGGAACGCCGGCATCGGAGATTGCCGTTTTGTACCGCATCAACGCACAGTCCGCAGTCTTTGAGCAGGCTTTGTCCGAGGTAGGAGTCGCCTACCAGGTTCGTGGCGGGGACGGTTTCTACCAGCGTCCCGAGATCCGCGATGCCATCGCCGCACTTGTGCGAGTTTCCCGTTCCTCACGGACCGTTCCGACATTGCAGGGCACGAATCTATTGGATTTGGTCAAGCAGGTTTTCGCGGGTCTTGGCATGACTGACCAAGAGCCGGAAGGCACTGGTGCCAGGGAACGTTGGCAGTCACTGCGCGCCCTATTCGACCTGTGTAAGGACATCGTTCATGCCAACACCGAGGTCAATATCCAGGCGCTCCTCGGCCAATTGCACACTCGGCAGCAGGCCAAGCATCCGCCGACGCTGGATGGCGTGACGTTGGCTAGCCTGCATGCAGCCAAGGGGCTGGAGTGGGATGCGGTGTTCCTCGTTGGGCTTATCGACGGTTCGCTGCCTATCCAACATTCGCTGAATAAATTCGACCGATCTCCTGCACAGGGAGCGGAAGCCATCGAAGAAGAGCGCCGTCTGCTCTATGTCGGCATTACTCGAGCCCGTGAACATCTGGAGCTATCTTGGTCATTGTCGAGGACAGAAGGCGGCCGCAGGTCACGTCGCCGCACACGATTCCTCGATGAACTCGACATTGATGTCTCTGACTACTCGGCGGAGGCACAGCGAAGCTCAAGGAGCTCTAGTTCCCGTGGTAAGCGTCAGCAGTCCAAACAGTGCAAGGGCTGCACTAAGCCATTGCACACCGACGCGGAGCGGATCTCAGGGCGCTGTGAAGAGTGCCCGGTCAGTGCGGATCCTGCGCTACTGGAAGCATTGCGTGCATGGCGCCTGGAAATGTCGAGAGAAATGACTGTCCCCGCATTCGTGATCTTCTCCGATGCGACCCTTCTGGCCATCGGTGAGCAGCAACCGACTACGCCGGAGGAACTTCTGCAAATTCCCGGAATTGGAGAAGCGAAGCTCAATCATTTCGGCGAAGGCATCTTGGGAATCGTCAATTCTTTTGTGAATTCCTAGTCAGATTCTGCTCAAGGCACTTCGAATTACATGAACTGCATCTGCGAGTTGCCATGACCACACACTGGGCACTGCGGGTGGGGAGCAACCGTAGTGCGGGTGATATCGAGGCTTTCCAAATCTATGCGCACCTCTGTCGCACATAGATCTGAGAGGTCCGGTCGCCGCAGCTGCCCAACCAACAGCGGCACCGCTGTGTTCAGCCATTCCGGTGCGGTCACGGGCGTAAAAGTGCGAAGCTGTAGCGCAATCAGTGCCCGGACGGGGTCGCGGTCTCGTCGATAAGCTTCGAAACACATCGAGCAGGGGCCTTGACCTGGCTGAACAAGCGGCCCAAGAATCAGTGCTCCATCGCGGAAATGCGTGTGCAGATGCTCAATTCCACGATGAAACAGAGCGCGAACCAAGGGCATGCTCGGTACTTCCATGCCCGTGACCACCGCGAGCCCGATATCTTCCGGCGTGGATTGAGATATCTTCAGCGTCGCATTGCGAGTGGGCGACATTGCCGTCGTCCAACTACCACAACCCGTGCGACGAAGCTCTTTTAAAAGTCCAGTGCGCAAACTGTCCCGACCGATCAGTGTAATCCTCCGCCGTGTCGGTGGTTTTTGGACCAGTGCGGCTCGGTGAAGGTCGGAGATAAGTGCGGTAATGAACTGCGGTGACAGTTTGTCGTGACTGTCAGCAAAGGCCTCGCTTAAGGTGCTACCTCTATGAGCTGCAAGAAGTGCCGAGAAGACAGGCCCCGGCGGGGTGCCGTCGGAAAGCGGCAGAATCATGCTGCGCTCCGGTTCCACGCCGAACTGAATCCGCGCGCCTGGGCGCATGACAATCGGTATCTCCGGCCGCAGCGCGTAGTCCGTGGTAGGCGCGGCAAGCGTTTGTGCTGCGGGTGCGTCCGAACCTATTACGCCAGCCGTACCATCCCGCCCCCGAGACGTATCCCTGTATTCCCCCATAAAAATATCTTTTACCCCGGGGCCAGCTTTTACGCAATCGCAGCGCAGAGCATATACGCTTAAAAAGCATGAGCACCAAGCGACCTGAGTACGGCCCGGATGTTGAGGTTCGGCGCTCGAAGCGCCGCCGCCGTACTGTGTCCGCCCGCGCGGAGGGAAACCGGATCATTGTCATGGTTCCGGACGATCTCAGCGCCGCTGCGGAAAAACAGCAGGTCAATGAAATTGTTGCGCGAGTGCGGAAGAAAGTTGGCAGCAACCTGGATAATTCCGAGCTGGAGCGCCGCGCACGGCTGCTCTCTCGTACGGTGCTGGAAGATCGCCCGCGGTTCGAGTCAATCAAATGGGTCAAGAACATGTCGCGCAGGTGGGCATCCGTCACCGGCGGTGTCGATAGTCCTGGGCGCATTCGCATTTCGCACAGGCTTGCCGACGTCCCGGGGTACGTCCTCGACGACGTCATTGTGCACGAACTGGTGCACACTTTCGTCGACGGTGGTCATACCGAAGAGTTTTGGTATTGGGCGGCAAAAGCCCCGTACCACGAACGGGCACGGGGCTATTTAGAGGCGTATCAGCGCTGGGGAACCCAGAGCTAACTCGCTACTTATCGTCGTCGGCGTCGCCAGAATTGTCCTCGTCGGCGTCACTGTCGTTGCCGTCAGCCGCGCGCTTTTCGGCTTCTTTGCGCAGCTGCTCTTCAAGCTCTGCGATCGGGTCGAAGTCATCGTTTTCCGAGCCGCCAAGAACCGAGTCAATAAAGGCCGCGGGTTCATCCAAATCTTCTGCTACGGGCAGGAAGTCCGGGTGATCCCAGACCTTGTCACGTCGCTCGATGCCCACAGCGGTGGTCAGGCGGTGCCACAAGTTGGTTGCCTCACGCACCTTGGGGGAGCCGAGGTCAATGCCGGTGGCCTTCTCCAGCGCCTGCTCAGCACCTTCGGTGGCGCGGCGACGACGCCAGGCTTCATCCAATTGTGCGGCACCCGGTAGACGCTCACCGAGGGCATCGGTGACAACCATGTCCACCCACCCTTCGACCAGTGCTAGCAGCGTCTGGAAACGAGTACGAGCATTCTCGTTGCGAGAACGAATCTTCGGACTCAGATCCATATTTTGCAGCTGACTCATAGCCTCCTGCATACGCTGCGGATCCTGCATGTTCTCAATATCCAGACCGCGAGCGGCCTCTTCGATCGCGGAGTAGTCGATGACGATGCCAGCGGCGTACTCCTCGACAGAGGAAATCATGCGTTCAGCCAGCCATGGCACGCGGTCGTAAAGACGTTGGTGTGCAGCTTCGCGGGCAGTGGCGTAGATAAACAGATCGCGCGCTGGAACCTCGAGTTCCTCTGCGAGAGCAACTAGATGTGTTGGCAGCAGTACCGCCGCACCAGTGGTGTGTAGCGGCAGCCCGAGGTCAGAACCAGTCAGGCTCGTCTGTGCCAATTCAGCCAGCGCATTCCCTAGCTGAGTACCGAAACTCATCGAGTTCATCTGGCGCATGATGCCCAGCATCGGGCCCATCATCTCGCGAGCTTCCTCTGGAACGCCCTCGAGGGAGGCATCACTCATGCGGCTGGCGACGGGATCGACAAGGCGAGTCCATGTCGACTTGGTGTTCTCCAACCACTGCAGGCTATTCCACGCTTCTACGCGGTTGACACCAGCGGGAAGGGAGGTGACGTCATCTAGCCACAGTTCGGCCAGGCGCAAGGAATCAGCCAGCGCCTCGCGGGCCGAGTCCTTCACCGGAGCTGGGTTACCAAGACGGGTCCGCGCAACGCGCTCGGCCGCGTCGTAGTTGACAGGGCCAGAGTTAGACTCCTGGAATCGCTGCCCCATGCCGGAGAACATCTCGCCGAACTGGTTGAGAATATCGCCCAAGTTCGGCTGTTCTCCTTTGCCAGAGGAGCCGCTGCCGGGCTGCCCGGGGCCGCCGAAACCGAAGCCACCGGCGCCGCCCATGCCACCGAAGGGAAACCCGAAGAAACCGAAAGGACCGCCCTGGCCGCCCTGACCGCCCTGGCCGGAGTCATTGTTGCCAGCGTCGTCACGATCGTCATCATTGTCGTTCGGACCAAAGCCAAATCCGTTAGAACTCATGCTCCCACCGTACCGGGCAATGACCCGCGTGAGTACTTAAAAGCACCACTTTATTGGCAACTTCGCGCCCAGCGAACAGACACGGACAAGATTCATCAGGTGTCCAGTAGGCAGATAGCGAGAATGTAGGGTGTTATTTGTGAATCGTCGTACCCAAACTCTTGTTGCGGGCGCTGTGCCCATCGCCGCGTTGGCAACTGTGCTTTCGCTGCCAACGCTGACAGTGCCCTATGCCGCGCAGGGGCCTGGCCCGGTCTTCGACGTCCTCAGCGATGTCGAGGGAAAGAGCATTATCTCAGTCAGCGGCAGTGCTGCGGACTCCGAACGCTCTAAGGGCACGCTGGATATGACAACCGTCGCAGTCAGGCATAACCTGACATTGCCGCAGGTCATTGGCCTGTGGTTCGATCGTGACAACGATATCGTCCCCATTGAGGCGGTATTCCCTCCGGGCCAGAGCCAGGACGAGGTGGAAGAGGAGAACAAGGCTGCATTCACCGAGTCGGAGGCCAACGCCACCTCCGCTGCGCTAGCCCATCTCGGGTTGCCGATGGAAGTCACCGTCGCCTACACAGTGCCGGATAGTCCTGTCGATGGGCGACTGCATGAAGACGATGTGATTCTCGCCGTGGATGGGGTGGCCGTAAGCAAGCCTGAGCAAGTCAAGGCGATCATTGCCGGACGCAACCCGGGCGATACTGTCACGTTGAGGGTCAAGTCTGCGACCGTCGACAAGCAGAAGACTGCTAAGGGCGAGGACTCTGACCCCGAGAAAGCCGTCGATATTTCTGTGACACTGGCGGAAAACCCGCATCAGAAGAATGCCGCGCTGCTCGGCGTTGGGATGGGGGCGCAATCCGCGGACGACACCAAGGTTGAGTACCAGCTCAGCGGCATTGGAGGTCCGTCGGCGGGTCTCATGATGACGCTCGGAGTGATTGACAAGCTGAGTCCAGGCGATCTGACCGAGGGGCAGGACCTCGCTGGCACCGGCACTATTGACGCTGCCGGCAACGTGGGCGAAATCGGTGGCATTACACACAAAATCTCGGCCGCCCGAGATGAGGGCGCCGAGATGTTCTTCGTGCCGGAAGGCAATTGCGCAGAGGCTGTGACTGCCGACCGAGGCGATATGAAGTTGGTAAAGGTCTCTGTGCTTGACGACGCGCTTGCGGCAATCGAAAAGCCGGAGACCGCGCAGACCTGCTCGTAGTTTTTGCCGTAGTCCCTACGAGCAGCTGCTAGTTTCAGCTAGTTCTTGCTGAAGGCCTCGAAGTTTTGCTGAGACTGCCATTTATCAATCTCTGCAGCCGTTGCGCGCAACTGCGGGTCAAATTTGAGGTAGGCCTTTGTCTCGCGCGCAATGAGCCCGGACAGGACAATCAGACCGATGAGGTTCGGTAGCGCCATCAGACCGTTGAGAGCCGAGGCGACGGACCAGACGGTTTCCAGATGAGTAACAGCGCCGACGAAGACTACGCAGGTGAAGACCGCACGGTAGAGACCGGTGCCGCGGCGACCGACCAGGGACTCGAATGCGCGCTCACCGTAGTAGGACCAGCCCAGCATGGTGGAGAATGCGAAGAAGACAACCGACAGCGTGACGATTGTGCCACCCCAGTGGCCAGGCAGTCCGCGGGAGAATGCCTCAGCAGTCAGAGCGCCAGTGTCGACGTTGCCATCCTGCCAAACACCGGTGCTGATGATAACCAGGCCGGTGAAGGACACGACGATGATGGTGTCAATGAAGGTCTGAGTCATGGAGACCAGACCCTGACGAACCGGGTGAGTGGTCGATGCGGCGGCAGCGGCGATAGCACCGGAACCCAGGCCCGACTCGTTGGAGAACAGGCCGCGGGCAACACCCATCTGCAGGGCGAGAATCAGCGTGGATCCTGCGAACCCACCAACAGCCGCGGTGCCGGTGAAAGCATCGGTGAAGATGAGCTTGAAGGTCTCGGGCAGCGCCGAGACATTGGCGACGAGCACCCACACGGCCGCACCGATGTAGAGCACAATCATCATCGGCACAAAGCCGGCGGTGATGCGGCCAATCGACTTAATGCCACCCATCAGAGCTGCGCCTACCAGGATGAACATGATCATGCCGGAGAGCGTCGGATCGATGTCGAAGCTGTTTTCCAGGTTCGAGGCCACGGCGTTGCCCTGGGTCAGGTTGCCGATACCAAACGCTGCCAGCGCAGCGAAGACGGCGAAGAGAATGCCCAGCGTCTTACCAAAACCATTCGGGATGGCCTTGCGCAGGTAGTACTGCGGACCACCGGACTGTTCGCCAGCTGCATCGACCTGACGGTACTTCACGCCCAGGAATGCCTCGGAGTACTTCGATGCCATACCTAGCAGGCCGGTCACCCACATCCAGAACAGCGCACCGGGTCCACCCAGGCCGATCGCGGTAGCGACACCGACAATGTTGCCGACACCGACTGTTGCCGCGAGAGCCGTCGCAAGCGCCTGGTAGTTGGTGATATCTCCCTCGGCGTCTTCGTCGTTACGGTCGATGAGTCCGAGGCGCAGTGCCGGGCCGAGTTTGACCAGGTGAATTGCACCCAGGCGAATGGTCAAAATGATTCCGGTGCCGATCAGCGCGGGGATCAGGAGATACGGACTCCAAATAAAACTATCCGCCGCTGAGGCAAAATCGCTGAAGCTTTCCATGCTGTGGAACTTTACTGGTAGAAAGCCTAAATTCGATCATTAAATTCTCAGAAAATGATTATTGTGCTACTAATTCGCCACAAGTGGGGGTAAACACATTCCGACGAAAGCAAAAACTATTCCGCCAATCAGTGTCAGAGCAAGGTACCCACATGCCCTCCAAAAGTGTTGGTTCTTAAGGCGTACGATCTCTCCGGCGAGTGTGGACCACGTCGACAGGCCGCCGGCGAAGCCAATCATTACCGTCGCATAGGCCAGAGCAGGCGTCATGCCATTGCTTATCGACGTTCCCCGCGACCACACCACAGCAGCGACACCGGCGACGAAGCAGGCAATCATATTCGCGGTCCACGTTCCGGGCAGTTTGGAATCAGCCCACTTCACCGCAAGCTCGGCCAGCGCATAGCGCAGCGCTCCACCTACTGCCGCGCCAACTGCGATAGCGAGGATGGCAGAGAGTGCCGAGGAAAAAGAGCCGAGGAGATCGCCGGTCATTCCGCGACCTCCCGTGCGCACTTGGTGCCCAACCAGTAGGCGAGAGGGCAGCACAGCAGGTGAATAAGTCCGACGCTCACAATCAGTACGACTGACGTGTCCGCTTGCACCAACAAGAGAATGACAAATGCGGAGAAAGTGGTGAAACCGCCACAAAAGCCAGTACCGCAGAAAGCGGAAAGCCGAGGATTAGCGAACGCGATACTGCTGACCAGGCCGAAGAGAAAGCAGCCCAACAAGTTGATGACAGTGGTCGAAACTGCGCTAGTTCCCGAGCTCACAATCGCATCGATTGCCGCGCCGAGCAGAAAGCGACTTACCGCGCCAATAGCGGCACCGCCGGCGACAACCAGGGCCATGAGAACCTGCGCCCGTCCTGCTGATGGCAGTTTCGCAGCGACAGATTCCTCATTCATGGTGAAAACGCTAGCACAGTGGCGAAAGGGGAGGTAGGCGCCGACAATTCGGAATCTTTCACCAGGAGGTGTTCCCGTCGGCACGCGACAATCTACCTACTGCACCCTATTGCAGGGGCGAGTTTGCCTTACCGAGTGGTTCTTGCCATGCGCGCCGACCCTAAAACGGGGACACTGGGGAAGAGGAAGCGCATTTAAATCCGGTTTTCCCATTCCGGCCGGCTCGTCGGCGGTGAAATCGGTGGTTGCGCAGTTCGCCGATTCAGCAGGAGGATACCCACAATGGCTCATGAGCGCGCCGGGCAATTGGCCCAGCCATCCGACCTTATCGATGTCGCGGAACTGGTCACTGCTTACTACACAAAGCACCCGGATCCGAATAACCCCGACCAGAAGGTCGTCTTCGGTACTTCCGGTCACCGCGGTTCCTCCCTCGACGGCGCTTTCAACGAAGGCCACATTCATGCCACCACTCAGGCCATCGTGGATTACCGCAAGGGCCAGGGCATTGAAGGCCCGCTCTACGTCGGTCGCGATACCCACGGCCTGTCCGAGCCGGCAATGATTTCCGCCCTCGAGGTGCTCACGGCCAACGGCATCACCGTGATGGTTGACGCTCAGGATCGCTACACGCCGACTCCGGCCGTCAGCCACGCGATTCTGACGTACAACCGCGACGTGGAGGGAGGTCCGACGGGGAGTAGCTCCGCGCGTGCCGACGGCATCGTGATTACCCCTTCCCACAATCCGCCACGGGATGGTGGTTTTAAGTACAACCCGCCGACTGGTGGTCCGGCGGACGCGGATGCGACGGACTGGATTGCAGCTCGTGCCAATGAATACTTGGCTAAGGGCCTGGATGGGGTTGAGCGCCAGCTGGTGGATAAGGCCGGAGACCTCGTCGTAAAGCACGACTACCTCAACGCATACGTGTCGGACCTGCCGAATGTTGTCAACCTCGACGCCATCCGTGATGCCGGCGTGCGTATCGGCGCCGACCCAATGGGTGGTGCGTCGGTGGATTACTGGGGCGCAATTGGCGATGCGCATAACCTAAACCTGACTGTGGTCAATCCGCTGGTTGATGCGACCTGGCGTTTTATGACGCTGGATACAGACGGCAAGATTCGTATGGACTGCTCCTCGCCGAATGCGATGGCGTCCTTGATTGGTAACCGCGATAAGTTCGACATCTCCACCGGCAATGACGCGGACTCCGATCGCCACGGAATTGTGACACCGGACGCGGGTCTGATGAACCCGAACCACTACCTGGCCGTTGCCATTGACTACCTCTTCGCGCACCGTCCGGGCTGGTCGCAGGAGACTGCGGTCGGTAAGACGCTGGTGTCTTCGTCGATGATTGACCGCGTCGTTGCCAATTTGGGCCGCAAGCTCGTGGAAGTTCCAGTCGGCTTCAAGTGGTTCGTCCCGGGTCTGCTCGGCGGCACCATCGGCTTCGGTGGTGAAGAATCCGCTGGTGCATCGTTCCTGCGTCACGACGGCACTGTGTGGTCTACCGATAAGGACGGCATCATCCTGGACCTCCTGGCCAGCGAGATCAAGGCTGTGACCGAGAAGACTCCATCGCAGCTCTACGCAGAACTCGCCGATAAGTACGGTGCCCCGGCTTACGCCCGCACTGATGCGGACGCAACCCGTGAGCAGAAGGCAATCCTGAAGAAGCTCTCGCCGGAGCAGGTCAAGGCCGACACCCTGGCAGGGGAGACTATCACGGCCAAACTGACTGAAGCACCGGGCAACGGCGCTGCGATTGGTGGCCTCAAGGTGGTTACGGAGAACGCTTGGTTCGCGGCGCGTCCGTCGGGCACTGAAGATAAGTACAAGATCTACGCGGAGTCCTTCAAAGGCGCGGATCACCTGGCACAGGTTCAGGCTGAGGCACAGGACGTGGTTTCGGCAGTTCTGAACGGGTAATCGGTAACCATTGGGCTAGCTGTAAACAGTTAGCCTGTACTAACATTTCTGTGTATGAAGAATTTCGTAGGCGTGGTGGCACGATTCGGCCTGGCTGCAGTTTGGTTGTACTCGGGTCTTATCAAACTACTGAACCCGCTGGAATCGCGTCAGGCAGTTCAAGCTTATGAGCTGCTGCCGAGCGATTTGGTGCCGATGGTAGCGGTTGCGCTGCCCGCTTTCGAAGTTATCCTCGGACTCCTGCTGGTATTGGGGCTTTTCTTGCGCCCGGTAGCGGTGTTGTCTGGCGCGCTCTTGCTGGTGTTTATCGGCGGCATTATCTCGGCGTGGGCGCGCGGCCTGCAGATTGACTGCGGTTGCTTTGGTGGCGGTGGCTACGACGAGAACGCTGACGCGGTTTCATATCTAAAGTCAATCGCCCGAGACATCGGTTTTCTGGCCTTGGCTGTATTTGTGTACGTGTGGCCGTGGAAGAAGTTTGCCATTTACGCCTAGTCCGCTGGCTAGAGGGGAAGCCTAGGGGATAGGCCAGGGGAATGGGGCAAGGTGATGGGGCCTAGCAACCATTTCTGTTTTCTCAGGCGCAATTGTGTCATTGGCAAGAAAACACCGCTATCGTAAGCGGTGTGAGTCAGAAGATTAAGAATCCAAATGAAAAGGGCAGTGGCTTCGTCGTCGGCCTGATTGCTCTTCTTGCTGTCGTTGCAGTTGTTATTGGTGGCGTTATCTACATCGGCCGGTCGCAGCCGATTGAGGGACTGCCAGATGAGGACGTCGACTTCTCCGTCGCACTCGACGGCGATGTCATCCGACTGAGCAAGGACGGCGCCGAAGGGGCTAAAACAGCCACGATTTTTGAGGACTTCTCGTGCCACTACTGTGCTCAGATGAGCGAAGAGGGTCACGATGATGAGCTCAAGGCGCTAAACGACGGCAAGCTTGTCGCTGAATACCGCACGCTGAACTTCCTGGATGGTCAGGAGAAGGAGCAGCGTGACGGTCACTCCACTCGCGTCTTCGCGGTTGCCCGCAAGATTGCTGAGACCGGTGATGCTCGCGCATATTGGAACTTCCGCACAATGATGATGGCTGACCAGCAGAACTCTGTCACGTGGAGCGATGATGAGTTGGCTGACCGTCTGGAGCAGCTCGGTGTTGCTGACGAAATTGTCAGCGAAGTCCGTTCCGGCATCGACACCACCGAGGCTAAGGCAAGCGCAAATGCCAACTTCGATGACCTTGAGAAGCGCTTGGGCAAGGTTTCCTCACCGCACGTCTTTGTCGATGGCAAGGATATTCTGGAGAACATTTCCGGTGATGGCGGACTGGGGCAGTGGGTCAAGGTGGCCCTGCGCTAGGTTCCGTGCACGCTCACACGATTCATCTTCAGTTCATGTTCGGCAGATCTGCTCTAGGGCACTCGACGAATACGTAAAAGAGTGTTCTACATGCGGATTTGGTGATACATGACAGTGCCATGTAGCCTTTGAGGAGTCCACAGCGGAGGGTGAAAGCCACTTCGATGTTGATTCTGGGGCTATGGCGCAGCTGGTAGCGCACCACACTGGCAGTGTGGGGGTCACGGGTTCGAGTCCCGTTAGCTCCACCAGTATGAAATCCCTCGGTCGAAATGACCGGGGGTTTTCTTGTATCTACCCCTGGGTAGTGTGCTCGCCGTTTACCTCAATGATTGGTAATCCGTATGGCTGTAGCAACTTTGTCTGAACGGTGGAATACTGGGGGTATGGCAAACAACGACTCCGTTATTCAGAAACTGTCCACCGAAGAATCCCTTGAGCTGCTGGCTACGCAGACTTTTGGGCGACTGGTTGTTCGTCGTAAAGACGATATGGACCTTTTCCCGCTGAACTACGTCGTTCATGAGGGAAGCATTTACTTCCGCACTGCCGAGGGGTCGAAGCTCTTTACTGTTTCTCTGAACCACGATGTTCTTTTTGAGGCCGACTTTGTTGACAAGGATGCTCAGAAGGCCTGGTCGGTCATCGTAAAGGGTGACGCAGAGGTTCTCACCTCCCGCGCGGATATTAACGCTGCAGATGAGCTGCCGCTGAAGCCCTGGCTGCCGACGTTAAAGTACAACTACGTGCGCATTACCCCGAACGATGTTTCGGGTCGCCATTTCCACCTCGGGGAGGAGCCGAATCGCTACGAAGTGTAGCGGTGGCATACGGCACTTTTGCTTTACGACGGTGGGGGCTCCGTCGTGAAGCAAAGCTTGTAGCGTGCAAAGGCAGCTTTTAGTGACTGAGCACCGCCGTTAGCTGTTTTTTAAAAATTGTTGGGTTAAATTACCCAAAAGCGCCCTAAGTGAGATTCAACCCGTTACAGTCGCAAATGTGACGTGCACCATAGAATCGACCGATGGGGTGCCAGCGCAGCCCGATGTGCGCAGGCAGTCTCCACGTATGCAGAAGATCGTAGATGAAGCGCGCGCGATGCTGCGCGAATCGGGCTGGAGTGCTATCAGCATGCGCCGCCTAGCGGCGCGGCTCGATGTGAAGGCGCCATCGCTGTACAAGCACATCAGCGGTAAAGAAGAGCTCCTTCAGCTGTTGCTGACCGAGAGCCTCGAGAATCTGGGCAAGCGTATTCATGCTGCCATTGATGAGGAATGCACTTCGGCGTCTCTGCTGCAGGCGTACCGCCAGGCAGTTCTCGACGATCCGCATGGTTACCGGCTGATGAGTCGCACTAATTTCGTGAATGTCGTCTCGCCTTCGTCGTTGGATGCCTGGATTCGCGATGCATTCATTAAGGTTGCCGGCGATGAGCCTAAGGGATTGGCCATGTGGGCGTTCGCCCACGGTTTGGTGACCGCCGAGCTGGTCCAGGATGGTTCACCTGCGCTGGAACCCAGCGCCGAAGCCGGTGCGGCAGACAGCTTGGCCGCAGTTGGGGCTATTTGGGACGCTGGCGCGGAGGCCTTCTCTTAAGGGGTTTGCTGCTCTGTCCGGGACGCTAGATCGGTGGCCCGGGGCAGTAGCCTAGCGCCACCAGGAATCGGCCGGTCCGGGCGGGACGGCTCGCTTGTGCCGGGAAATGGAGTAGAGATACTCGATTCGCGCGGCATCCTCATCTGAGACAGCCTTGCCTTCGAGGTAGTCGTCGATGGCGGTATAGGTCACCCCGAGCGCAACTTCGTCGGGAAGCGCAGGGCGGTCTTCTTCCAGGTCGGCCGTCGGCACCTTCTCCCACGTACTGGCTGGTGCGCCGAGGTGACGGAGTAAGGCCGCGCCCTGGCGCTTGCTCAGCCCCTGCAGCGGGACGAGGTCGCAGGCGCCGTCGCCGTGCTTGGTGTAGAAGCCGGTGACCGCCTCCGCGGCGTGATCTGTGCCGATGACCAAAGCGCCGTCAACACCCGCCACTGCGTACTGGGCAATCATTCGCATGCGGGCCTTAATATTTCCCTTGTTGAAATCGCTGATAGCGCTGCCGGCCAGGGCATCGGTGACCTGGGTGGTTATCGCGGCGGTGGCCGGTGCGATATCGATAGTTAGCCTTTGGTCAGGCTGAATGAATTGCAGTGCCACCTGTGCGTCGTCCTCATCGGCCTGGACGCCGTGGGGGAGGCGAATGGCAATGAAAGTGGCATCCTCACCGCCGTCGCGAAGCTTTTCGACGGCCAACTGCGCTAGACGCCCGGCCAGCGTGGAGTCTTGGCCGCCAGAAATTCCGAGCACGAATCCCTTGGCGTGCGCGGTGCGGAAATAATCGCAGAGAAAATCGACTCGGCGGCTGATTTCCTCGGCGGCATTGATGGTGGGCTGGACGTGGAGGTCGTTAATAATCTCCGACTGGAGGGGATGCGGGAAATCCTGTGTGCCTACTGGGGTCATGAGCCTCACTCTACCGCTAGTTCCGGACGGGAAAAGGGATGATTTTCCTGCCAGAAGAGTGCCAAAACTCTCATCTTTATCGAGTAAGTGCTGTTCGGATAGGGGGTCTTTGCCTGGACGGTGGCAAGATTTCCAGCGTGAGTACAACCGAACAGAATAAGACTGGACCGAACCGGGAAACCACCACATCTCGGTCGATAGCCGTGGCTATCATCGCCGCTCTGGGCGGCCTCCTCTTTGGTTACGACACCGGTGTCATCTCGGGCGCGCTGCTGTATATCCAGCGCTCTTTTGAGCTGACTCCAGGACAGGAGTCCACTGTCACCGCCATGCTCTTGGTCGGTGCGGCTATCGGTGCGTTCCTGGGCGGTCGCGTAGCGGACTCCCTGGGGCGCCGTGGCACCATCCTGCTCGGAGCGGTCGGCTTCATCATCGGCAGTATCTGGTGTGCTTTCGCTACTAGTGCGTTTTCGCTGGGTGCTGCGCGTACTTTGCTCGGCGTCTGTATCGGTGGTGTTTCCATCGTCGTACCGATGTACATCTCCGAAATGGCACCACCGCATGTGCGTGGACGCCTGGTCAGCCTGAACTCGCTGATGATCGTGATTGGTCAGCTGGTGGCGTTCCTCACCAACTCCGCCCTAGCCTCCTCCGGTAACTGGCGACTCATGCTTGGACTCGGCGCTGTCCCCGGCATCGTGCTGCTCATCGGCATGCTGGTTCTGCCGGACACTCCGGCCTACCTCGTCCGTCGAGGACAGGAGGGCAAGGCGCTGGCCGTGCTGCGTCAGATGCAGGGAGATGAGGCGACCCTGGCTGAGGTTGCCGTTGATGAGGCGTCGTCAAGCGCCGATCAGCGTGCAGCCGAGCGCCTTGCCGTGAAAACCCCGTGGGTGCGACGCACCGTCATTATTGCGATGCTCATTGGTGTGACGCAACAGGTCACGGGCGCGAACGCGATTATGTATTTCGCGCCGACGATGATGAACAAGGTTGGCTTGTCGACGGAAAGCTCTGTCTATACCTCCATCATCATCGGTATCGCCTCGGTGATTTCGTGTGCAATTGGTATGAGCATCATTGACCGCGTTGGTCGTCGGCGAATGCTGATTATCGGTTTGGTGGGCTGTGCAAGCTCGCTGCTCGTGCTGGCGCCCGTCTATGGTTTGTCGAGTAACTCTTCGACGGGTGCCATGATGTCGCTTCTGCTGATGACCGTATTTATCGTGTTTCAGCAGGCGGCTGTGTCGGTGGCGACCTGGCTCCTGATTTCCGAGATCATCCCGACAGAGGCTCGTGGCCTGGGTATGGGGCTGGCAGGGCTCGCGCTATGGGTTGCGAATTGGTTTGTGGCGCAGGCTTTTCTTCCGATGGTGGATGCTGTCGGTGGTGCGTGGTCGTTCTTCTTCTTTGCCATTACGGGCGCAATTGCGCTGGTATTCACCATCAAGGCGGTGCCGGAGACCTCAGGTAAGACGCTTGCCGAGGTCCGCGAGTACATGATTGCCGCTGCCAAGTAGAGAAGTGGAAGCAGTTGCAACGTGGGGAGTCGCGATCTTGGGGTTGCCCGTCAAAGAACATGTTTCCCCCGGATTTTTGGAGTTATTCCGCTTATTAGGTAGTATGGCAACTCGTGTCGTAACGCATCCTCTTTGATATTTCTTCGGATTATCAGGAAGGGTGCGTTGCCAGGCAGTCACTGGGGTGATTGTCCGGGGAGAGTGCAGTGTGCACATTCCCGTTTCGGAGCCGAGTAGAAAGGAGCGCCCGAATGAAGGTCCGCAAGTCCCTTCGGTCGCTGAAGAACAAGCCGGGCGCTCAGGTCGTGCGCCGTCGTGGCAAGGTCTACGTGATCAACAAGAAGGAGCCGCGCTTCAAGGCCCGTCAGGGCTAAGCCTTATTTAGGCTAGCGCGAAGCAAATAGCTTCCTCATTTATTGCCAAAACCGCAATCTGAAGTCGCAGTTTTACTGTGGCCAAAGGTTGCGGTTTTTGGTTTTTGGAGGAGGTAGGTTCAGGCGGTGACAGCGTTTATGGCTGGGGGCGGTGGGGCGATGGAAGTTACTGACTGCGTTTATGTCAAAATTGGCCC
>NZ_PDGW01000023.1:0-67768 GCF_014335015.1 Corynebacterium sp. LK31
GGATTTGCAGTGTATGCCGGGGGCTGCGGGGAGGCGGGGAACTGTCATGAATGCTGTCATGAATGCTGTCACGAAACTGGTGACGAATCCGTGGTGGCAGTGCGCTGATTAGTGTGGCAGTTTTTCGCTGAACGGTGCGGCGAGCGCTAGCAGTGTGACTTTTTGCGTGGGCCTGTAGTAGGCTGTCTTCACGGATCCCATGTGGCGTCCATCTCGTGAACTCCCCCAGGGCAGGAATGCAGCAAGGGTCAGCGAGCTCTGACGGGTGCGTGGGGTCCCCTTTTTTTTATCCCCGGCGTTCTTCTGGCACTTATGGCTAGGTTTCGGGCACTTGTCGGCGGTTTCCTGTGACCTATCGATGTTTTTTCGGCACTTATCCCCGCGATATTGGCCAGGCCATTTCACCTATCGATGAGCTATTCACTTATGGCCACGCTGCAGCGCATCGATAGGTGAATACCTTGGCCACAAGTGGTCGCGTTCGCTGGTCTGGAAGAATACTGTGCATGAGCGATGCAGACGACACGCGAGTGCCACCACAGACAACACGAGAACCGCTAGAAACACCAGAACCACCCGAAACCCGAGAAACCCCAGCCCCAATGGGCGTGTGGGACTCCTTCCGGTTCGCAGTTTCTTCACCGAAGCGCCTGCGCACCGAGCTGCTGGCCGGTGCTGCGGTGTCGTTCGCGCTGATTCCCGAGGTCATTTCGTTTTCCATCTTGGCGGGCGTGGACCCGGCGGTGGGGCTGTTTAGCTCGGTGATTATGGCCATCGTGATTGCCTTTACGGGTGGTCGCCCGGCCATGATTACTGCTGCCGCTGGTTCGGTTGCGCTCGTCGTCGCGCCGTTGTCGCGGACGTACGGGATGGATTACCTCATTCCAACGGTGCTGCTCGCGGGTGTGTTGCAGATTGCTTTTGCGGCGCTGGGTATCGCTAAGCTGCAGCGTTTCATTCCGCGCGCGGTCATGATTGGCTTTGTTAACGCGCTGGGTATCCTCATTTTCACTGCGCAGCTCGAGCATCTCATCGATGTGCCCTGGTTGGTGTATCCGCTGGTCGCTCTGGGTATTGCGATTATGGTGTTCCTGCCCCGCGTGTTCACCGCGATTCCGGCTCCGCTGGTAACGGTGATCGTCGTCACGCTTGTTGCGGTGTTGGCGAATTGGCGCGTGCCGAACGTGAGCGATATGGGCGAGCTTCCGGAATCCCTCCCGCAGCTGCTGATCCCGAATGTGCCCCTGACCTGGGAGACTCTGCAGCTGATTGCGCCGTATTCGGTGGGCGTGGCGATTGTCGGCATCATGGAATCGCTGATGACGGCGAAGCTCGTGGACGACATCACCGACACGCATTCGGACAAGACCCGCGAGACGTGGGGGCTGGGTGTGGCGAACATCGCGGGCGGTTTCTTCGGCGGTATCGCTGGCTGCGCGATGATTGGTCAGACGATGGTGGGTGTGAAGGAATCGTCGGGACGCACTCGCTTGACGACGCTCTTTTCCGGTGTCTTCCTGCTCATTCTGGTCCTTCTGCTCAGTTCTGCAGTTGGAGTGATTCCGATGGCGGCGCTGGTTGCGGTGATGGTCGTGGTGTCGGTGGACACGGTCGATTGGCGCTCGATCTCCCCTCGGACGTTGCGCCTGATGCCGCGTTCGGAGACGGCGGTGATGCTGGTGACGGTCATCGCTACGCTGGCGACGGATAACCTCGCCATCGGCGTGATTTCGGGTGTGGTCGTGGCGTCGCTGATGTTCGCGCGCCGTGTCGCTCATCTGGTCAGGATTGAAGTGCTTGACGACGATCCCAGCGCCCACTCCCGGACGTACAAGGTGCGGGGTCAGTTGTTCTTCGCCTCCAGTAACGACCTGGTGTACCAATTCGACTACACCGATCCTGCGCAGCGGATTGTCATCGATATGTCTGAGGCTGAGATTTGGGATGCTTCCACGGTGGCGGCGTTAGATTCCGTGCGGGTCAAGTTTGCTGACCGGGGCAAAGAGGTAGAAATTATCGGCTTGGAGGGGCCGAGTAAGCAGCGTCTGGATGCGCTGTCGGGGAAGTTGTAGAAATCCCAATCCGGGGTATGCCTTACACTTGGTTGCAAAGCCGGATGCGGCGCGGGGAAAAAGCTTTCCGTGCCAGTTTTGTCAGGTTTTAACTTATGTCCGATACCTGGGAGGGTGCGTACACCATGGCCGTGGATTCCTTCGATGTTCAGCAGTTGGCGGCACACAAGGATGAGTTTGCGAAGGCATATGAGGAACTGAAGTCCCGTAACCTCGCACTGAATTTGACTCGTGGTAAGCCGTCGTCGGAACAGCTTGATTTCGCAAACGCCCTGCTGGGTCTCCCGGCGCCGGATTACATTTCGGCTTCTGGGGAGGATGTCCGCAATTACGGCAACGCCAAGGGCATTACTGATATCCGCGCTATCTGGGCGGAACTGATGGATCTGCCGGTGGAAAACGTCCTGGCGCAGGATGCTTCTAGCCTGAACATCCAGTTTGACCTGATTTCGTGGGCCATGCAGTTCGGCAACGTCGACTCGGAGCGCCCGTGGAACGAGGAGCCGGTGCTGAAGTGGCTGTGCCCGGTTCCGGGGTATGACCGGCACTTTTCCATTACGCAGCACTTTGGTATTGAGATGATCCAGGTGCCGCTGAACGAAGACGGTCCGGATATGGATGTCGTGGAGAAGCTGGTTGCCTCCGATCCGCAGATTAAGGGCATGTGGAATGTCCCGATGTTCTCGAACCCGACGGGCGTGACCTACAGCGCTGAGGTCTGCCGTCGTCTGGTTGAAATGGAAACCGCTGCTCCGGATTTCCGTCTGATGTGGGATAACGCCTACATGGTTCACACGCTGACGGATGAGTTCCCGGAGATTCACAACGTCATTAAGTGGGCGGAAGAGGCGGGCAATCCGAACCGCGTGTGGGCATTCGGCTCGACCTCGAAGATCACCTTCGCTGGTGCCGGCGTTGCTTTCTACGCTTCTTCGGATGCCAACTTGGAGGATTACCTCAAGCACGCTGGTATCCGCGGCATTGGCCCGAACAAGGTCAACCAGCTGGCTCACGCCAAGTTCTTCGGTGACGCGGAGGGCGTGCGCGAGCAGATGCGCCGTCACGCCGGTTCGCTGGCTCCGAAGTTTGAGAAGGTTCTGCAGATTCTGGATGAGCGCCTGACGGAGTACGGCGTGGCAGAGTGGTCGAAGCCGACCGGCGGTTACTTCATCAACCTCGACGTGGTTGATGGCACCGCTCGTCGCGTGGTGGAGCTGGCTAAGGAGGCCGGTATTGCGCTAACCGGTTCTGGTTCTTCCTTCCCGCTGAAGCAGGATCCGAATGACCGCAACATCCGTCTGGCACCGTCGCTGCCTCCGATGGAGGAGCTCGAGGTCGCTATGAACGGCGTCGCTACCTGTGTGCTGCTCGCCGCCGCCGAGAAGGCGACTGCCTAGGCCAAGCAAGCCAGGTAGGTCGGGATAGGACTGTATGAACTTCGAAGAGACGAAGTTTTGGATCTCCGGGCTTTTCCCCGGAGCCCCCCAGGTCGGCGAGTATGTGACGGAGCTGCCGGCCAGTGGTCGGCACGGGCAGGAACACGATTCGGCACCGCTTCGGGTCGCTGAGTTCTCGCTTTACGACGAGCCGGACGGCCAAGCGAACGAGCGTCGTCCGGAAACGGCAGCCGCCACCGTGGAGTTGGGCCGCAACTACTGTGGCCTGACCGGCGCAGCAAAGACGGATATCCGCGTGGAGCTCTTCTCCGTCGCATACGCTGATTTTCCCGTGGCCACCATGGTCGCGGCCGCGGGAGCGCTGGTGGAGGAAGAGCCGGAGTTCCTGTCGCCAATTCCGGGCCGTGTCATTCCGAATGCGGTGCGGCTGGCGGCCGATCAGGTGGCCGAGGTAGGGGAGTCGTCGTCAAGCACTGCCTTTACCGTGGCGCACGTGCTGTGCACGGTGCCGTACGTGTGGAGCGACGGGGTGCCGAATGTGTCCGAGATGCCGGGCAAGATCAGCCTGCATGAGGGTGATGTGGAGTCCCCGCAGGGACGCATGACCACGATGACGCAACTGGTGCCAATCACGGATGCGGAGCTGGTGTTTTATGAGCAGCAGGGGCCGCAGGCGCTGATGCAGAAGTTGGCCGAAGTAGATGCTGACCTGCGGGATTGGTGCCGTGAGTCGGTTGTTTCCCAGGAGGGTTCGAACTAGCCGATCCGGGGTGGAAGGTAGGCTGAGCACGTGGCTCTGTATAGGAAGTATCGTCCGGCATCGTTCGCCGAAGTGGTGGGGCAGCGGCACGTAACTGACCCGCTGTCGGCGGCGTTGGAATCTCGTGATGCGCAGGGGCGTCCCAACCGCATTAACCATGCGTATTTGTTCTCCGGGCCGCGTGGCTGTGGCAAGACTTCGTCGGCGCGCATTATGGCGCGCAGTTTGAACTGTGCGGAGGGGCCGACGGCGACGCCGTGTGGCCAGTGTGCGTCGTGTCGTGCGTTGGCGCCGGGTGGTCCGGGCAATTTGGACGTTATTGAGCTGGACGCGGCTTCCCACAACGGTGTGGAAGATATGCGTGAGCTGCGGGAAAAGGCTATCTTCCAGCCGGCGGAGTCGCGCTACCGCATCTTCATTATTGACGAGGCGCATATGATTACCGCCTCGGGTTTCAATGCGCTGTTGAAGATTGTGGAGGAGCCGCCGGAGCATCTCATCTTCATTTTTGCGACCACGGAGCCGGAGCGTGTGCTGCCGACGATTCGCTCGCGTACACACCACTATCCGTTCCGGCTTTTGACCCCGCCGGATATGCGCGGGCTGCTTGAGCGTGTGGTCACGGCCGAGGGTGTGCGGGTAGAGCCGGACGTGTATCCGCTGGTCATCCAGGCCGGTGGCGGTTCGCCGCGTGACTCGCTGTCGGTTATGGATCAGCTCATTGCTGGTTCCGGCACCGATGGTGTGGATTATGAGACTTCTGCGGCCATTCTCGGTGTCACTGACAGCGTAATCATCACGGATGCGATTGAGGCGCTGGCGGCAGGCGATCGCGCGGCCATGTTTAGCGTGGTCGGGCGTGTGATTATGTCGGGCCAGGATCCGGCTCGGTTTGCCTCGGACCTGCTTGGCCGGGTGCGTGATTTGCTGGTGCTGTCCGCAGTGCCGAACGCGCTGGAGCAGGGGCTTGTAGAGATTCCGGAGAGCCAAATCGACGGTGTCCTGGAGCAGGCCGGGACAATTCCCCCGGCTACCCTGACGCGCTTCACGCAGGTGCTCTCTGACGGCCTGCGTCACTTCCGCGGCGTGACTTCGCCGCGTCTGCTTCTCGAGGTCCTGTGCGCGCGCATGCTCCTGCCCGCCACCGAAGATTCGGTGGAGTCGCTGCTGCAGCGCGTAGAGGCGTTGGAACACGGCAGGCCCGCGCTTGCCGACGGCTCGGGGGCCGCAACCCCCGCAGCGGCACCGGCGTCTTCCGCCGCGGGGTCGGGGTCGGGTGCGGCTGAGGCCGATGCTTCGCCGATGCAGTCTGGCCAGTCGGCTCGTGAAGCGTGGCGCCAGCGGAATGCCCAGCGAAAGAAAGGGGCGCAGGCCCAGGGCAGTCGTGCTGGGCAGGCAGCGTCAGCGCAGGCACCGTCGCAGCCTCAGGCTCAGCCGGAACCTGTTCAGCAGCAGTCTGCACCAGCGGCACCGGTGTCGCAGGAGTCGGTAACTGAGCCGCAGCCTGCACCAGAAGCATCTACTGCGACCGCTGAACAGCCTACGCAGCCTGAACAGCCTACGCAGGCTACGCCGGCCGAATCAGTTGAACAGTCTCAGCAGGCCGAACAACCGCAGCAGCCTGAACCGGCTGAGCAGCCGATGTCCGAGGAAGAAGCACAGGCGGAGAAGATTCGTGAGTTCCGTCGGAAGATGGCGGAGCATGCCCGCATCAGCGAGCAGCAGACTCGGGCGCAGCTTGCGCAGGAGCGTGAGCAGCAAACCCGCGAGCGTGAGGGGGAAGGCGGCTCGATGTCGATTGTCGAGGAGGAGCCAGTTGTCTCTGCCTCGCCAACCCACTCTGAGCAGCCAACTCAGGCCCCACAGCCAGCTCAATCAGCCGAGTCGACACGGCCAACTCAGGCCGCCCAGCCCGAGCAACCAGTCCAGCCTGAGCAGCCAACGCAGACTACTCAGGCACCAGAATCGCAGCCGGAACCGCAGGTTCAGCAAGCACCAGAGCAAGCACCGCAACCGGAACCAACACCACAGCCGGAGCCCGAACCTGCACCCGCCGGTATCGAGCAAATCCGCGAGCATTGGCAGGACATCCTTGCGGCTGTCGACGGACAGCATGCGTTCCCCATTCGCGTGTTGGCCGAGCAGGCGGTACCGCTCGATGTCGAAAAAGATACGCTCGTCATTGGACACAGCACAGGAGCGCTCGCTACCAGGCTCAATACGCCTGATTACGCTCAGGCACTATCCACTGCCGTGAAGCAGGTGACGGGCTTCAATGGCCAGGTGCACTGTGTCGTCGGTACGCGCCCGCGCGCACCGCGTTCAACAGCCACTGGTGGTGGTGGTTCCGGGGAGGATGATTCGTCGTCAAGAGGTTCGTCCTCGCCGAACGACACCGCCCCTGCACCGACACCCGCAGCACCAGCGCAACCAGAGACATCTGAGCAGCAGGTACAGCAGGAACAGCAGACTCAGTCAGAGCCAGCACCGCGCCCGCAGCGGTCATCGACATACGCATCCGTTGTTGAGCGCCGTGCCAAAATCGAAGCCGCCAAGCGTGCTGCGATGGGACAGCAGGCAGGCCACGACCAGCCGGCTCAGCCACATCAGTCACGTCAGCCAAGCCAGCCAGCTCAACCGAACCCGAACCCGGCCCAGCAACAGCCGCAGCAGCCAAACCAGCCGCAGTCATTCCTGCGCGCGGCACAAGCAAACGCTCAAGCAAATGCTCAGGCCCAAGCCAATCAGGATTCGGGCTTCGGCGGCGTCCCGCTGCCACCAGAGCCGATGGAGGAGTTCGCTCCACCAGAGGGCGCAGAGGGCACAGAGAGCTACAGTTCGCGCAACCCGTCCAACTACAACTCCAACGCCAACACCAACTACAACCCGGTTCCCCAAACCCCGCAGGACAACAACTACGAAGAGGACACCTCCGAGTATTTCGAGGCCGCGAACGAGGTCGGGTCTCTCGATCACCGCTCGCTAAAGGACGTGGTCATGGAGATGCTGGAAAAGGAGCTGGGAGCCAAACCGCTGGAAGACCGCTAGAGCCGTTAGAATGGGGCGGCGATGCGCGTCGTAAAGCATGGGCGATGAGCCTTAGAAGCGTGCGCGTAACTACAAATCAGCACGTAAAGATCACAATAGTTAGGAACATTAATTATGACTCAGCCAGATATGAACGCAATTCTGCAGCAGGCACAGCAGATGCAGGCGCAGCTGCAGGCAGCACAGCAGGAGATCGTCGCTTCCACCATCGTCGGTGAGGCCGGCGGCGGTCTGGTCAAGGTGACTATGCAGGGCTCGGGCGAGGTCACGGACATCGCCATTGATCCGAAGGTCGTTGACCCGGAGGACGTCGACGGGCTGCAGGACCTGGTTCTCGCTGCTTTCCAGGACGCTACCGCTAAGGTGCAGTCGCTGGCGGAGCAGAAGATGGGCCCGCTGTCCCAGGGCTTCGACGGTCTCGGTGGCCTCGGTTTCTAAATTAGCTTTTCAGACCAGTATTTGTAGGTAATTATCATTGTTCGAGGGACCACTCCAAGATCTCATTGATGAGTTCTCGCGCCTGCCGGGCATCGGCCCGAAGTCAGCTCAGCGTATCGCTTTCTACCTGATGAAGGCGGAGCCGGAGGACATCGGCCGGCTCCAATCCGCGCTTGGTCGGGTGCGCGAGGGTGTGCAATTCTGCCGGGTCTGCGGCAATATTTCGGAAACCGATGTGTGCCAGTACTGCTCGGACACACGCCGCGACCGCGGTTTGGTGTGCGTCGTTGAAGAGGCGCGCGATATCCAGGCCATCGAGCGCACGGGGGAGTACAACGGTCGCTACCACGTGCTCGGCGGGGCGCTCGATCCGCTTGGCGGCATCGGTCCGAACGAGCTCAATATCCGCACGCTGTTGCAACGTATCGCAGGCGTGCTTGACGACGTCGACGAGACCCAACCCCCAGAAATCCACGAGGTCATCATCGCGACTGACCCCAACACCGAGGGCGAAGCCACCGCGACCTATTTGGCCCGGCTGCTGCGGGACTTCCCGGATCTCGAGGTAACTCGGTTGGCCTCCGGCATGCCGCTCGGTGGTGACTTGGAGTTCGTCGATGAACTCACCCTGTCCCGCGCGCTGACGGGCCGGCTGAAGGTCTAGCCGCCGTCCAGCCAACCGGCCGCGCGCGAAACTACAAAACTAGCGCTCGCTCTTCGGACGCGGCTTGGACGGGATGCGCTCTTCGCGCAGCTTATCCACGACCTCGAGGTCCAGCGGAGCCAGGCTCGACAGGTCCTGGTTGGTAGCGCGGGCCAGCAAAAGATCAGCCAGCTGCGGATTGCGAGCCAACACAGGTCCGTGCAGGTAGGTACAGATAATCGAACCCTGCACCGCGCCTTCGGCGCCACCGGTCGGTGTGAGTGCAGAAACATCCACTCCCGGAGCAATCCCGGAGTCCGCCTGCTCCACTTCCGGGCCGGTATTGCCCACGCCACGGACAACCCGACCAAGCGGCTTCGCATCGGCACCCAGGGTCGTGCGACCCATGTGGTTTTCGAAGCCAGTCAGTGGGCTGGCGTCGACGTCGTCAAGCAAACCGTTCGTGGGATCGACGAGCGTGCAGATTTCGCCGATCGCGCGCG
Source organism: Corynebacterium sp. LK31 (assembly GCF_014335015.1). NCBI lineage: Bacteria > Bacillati > Actinomycetota > Actinomycetes > Mycobacteriales > Corynebacteriaceae > Corynebacterium > Corynebacterium sp. LK31. Next base: position 8,862 of record NZ_PDGW01000023.1, read on the forward strand.
ACTCCAGCGAATCGGTGGTGCAATCGACAAGGCCGAGACCTGCGACGTCGCGTCCGCCCGCGCGGAAAGAATTGCCGAAGATCTGGAAGCCTGCGCAAATTGCGAGGATCTGCTTGCCGGCATCGGCTGCCTTTTTGATGCCGCCGTCGTTAATCAGATGCTCCACCGCGATGGTTTGTGCGACGTCCTCGCCGCCGCCGACGGTGTAGATATCCAGGTCGGTGGGGACGGCATCGCCCAGCTTGATCGGGACAATCTCGGCGTCAATCCCACGCATCCGCGCGCGTTGCCGCAGCACCAGCGCATTTCCGTCATCGCCGTAGGTGCCCAGCACGTCCGGGAGGATCAGGCCGATAGACAGCTCGCTCATTTACTTTTCCTCCTGTGCTCGTTCGATGTCGCGCTTCAAATCGCGGAAGGCGGTGTAGTTCGCCAGCACCTCAACTCGGGTAACGCTTGACGACGACCCCCGCGCCTCACACGACCGGATCGCCTGCAGCGGATTTGCGACCAACCTCGCATCGATGCCCGCATACAGCAACCGCACCGCGAGGTCAGTTCCGCGTTCGCCCGCGGACAGCACATCCATGCCGTCGAAGTCCTCGAAGCGGACATCCCACAGCCAGGACAGATCCTCGCCGTCAGCGACGTGACCGTTGACTGCGATGACCACTGCATCTGCGGTGCGGTCGACCATGGACAGCGCCTCCTGCCAGCCGGCCGGGTTCTTGGCCAACAGCATGCGCACGTGCTTCTCGGCGCCTTTGTCATCTCTCACAACCATGGTGGAGTAGCGGCCCGCAACGTTGTCGACGGTCTCGGTGGCCCGGAGGGATTTCTCCAGGTCCGCGCCCATATCGACAGCGCCCGCAATCGCCAAGGTGGCGTTGCCGCGATTGGCGTTGCCCGGCAGCGTGAGGTTCATTGGCAGGGTGTCGCCAGCAGGCGTGATGACTCCCTCCGCAGTGATGCGGTAGTCCGGCTCTGGCCGCTTGAACTCCGAGCCGTCCGGGAGTGGCTTCACGGCGTACCAGTTGTGGCCGTCCTGGATGATGGGGCCGCCGGTGCGCGGGGAAGAGGTGGCATCGTTGGTCCAGCCACCGCCCGCGGAGACCCAAATAACCTTCTTGGCATCCCACGCAGCCGACGCGATGAGTGGGTCGTCGCAGTTGGCGATGACCGTCGCCTGCGGGTTAGCGTCCACCGCAGCGCGGAGTGTGGCCTCAATCTTGTTGATCTCGCCGACGCGGTCGAGCTGGTCGCGGGAAAGGTTCAGCAGCACCAGGACCTGCGGTTTCAGGTCCTCTGCGATGTGCGGGACGTGCAGCTCATCGACCTCCAGGACCAGGCTGTCCGCATCGGGAGTGGCGAGCAGCGCGGAGATAATACCCGCGTCCATGTTGTCGCCGCCCTCGTTGGTGGCCACGTTGTGGCCAGCGGCGCGCATGGCGGCCGCGAACATACGGGTGGTGGTGGACTTGCCGTTGGTGCCAGTGATGATCGCGGCCGGGCGTCCCTTGCCGAGGGAAGCCAGAATGCGCGGGTCAATCTTCTGCGCAATCAGGCCACCAATCATGCCACCCGCGCCGCGACCGGACTTCCGGGAGGCCCAGGTGGCGGCGTGAGCGGCGGATGTGGCGAGGCCGGCGCGCAGGCGGGCGCCGGTGTCGCGCAGGCCACGAGAACTATTCGAGTCGCGGGAGCCACTCGAAGCAGTACCGTGCGGGCTGGCATCCGCGCTATCAGCGGAATGCGATTGCGGAGAGGTGCCATTTGTCATGTGTGTAAATATTACGCGCACGAAAGGGCTAGGCCTAAGAAGCAGGCCTGTGAGGCCTGATGGGATTTGTGGGAGGTCTCCCTGCGGAGCCTTGAAATCTGAACTTTGAGGTGATTGCGATCATGTTGATCTTCGGGGATTAGGCGGTCATGCGGCGGAAGAGAGGAAGGAGATTACCGAGGTGAGAAAGCGTATTTGAGGAATCGAATTCAAGCACTGAATCAAAGAATTATTGTTTTGATTCATGTGTTGCCCTATACTGTCCACTAGCAGATAAGGGGGAAGAGGTATGGCTAATACAGAAAGCAACTTCTTCGGCGCGCGCTTGCATCAGTTGCGCACAAATCGTGGCATGACCACACGTGATTTGGCTGACGCCACCGATGGTGTGGTGTCGCAATCTGCAGTCAGTCGCCTGGAAAATGGCAAGGCGACTTACTCACTTGAGCAGGTTATGGCGCTTGCGTGGGCTCTTGGCGTGCCGTTGGATGAACTTGTGGAGGAAAACCCGGTCAGCCAGCGTGTGCAGGCCGTGGCCCGCACTTCACAGGATGGCGCGAGTGTTAAGGGAGCGCGGGAGATGCTTTTGCCTTACCTGCAGCTTCGAGTGCTGCTAACTCAAAATTAAGGAGGGTTCCCCATGTGCAGTGCGAGCAAGGAGGGGCTCGACCTTGCTATAGAGTTCCGCAAGAAGCACACCCTAGGAAATGATCCAATCGCCGACATCGCTGGCTTTATGCAGTTGGTTAATGCAGATTTTATGATTCTGGATTTACCAGCCAATGTTGATGCACTTGCTTTGCGTGACCCCGTGACGGGAGCGACAGTCATTGGAATTGCGAAGTCATCCGTTCCTTACCGTCAGCGGTTTACCGTTGCGCATGAAATTGGGCATTTTGTTTCCAATGATTTCGAGTCCTCGAAAATCGTTGCAGATGATGAGCACTCTGAGCCTGGAATATACGCCTGTGGCAAGCGTGATTATCAGGAAGTTCGTGCTGATGCCTTCGCTCGTAATGTGCTCTGCCCAACTGATGGGTTGAAAACAGACCAGAACCTCCGCGAGCTTATCGGTGGAGGTGACGTCCTTGCTGCGTTGTCCCATGTCGTTCGCAAGTATCAAATTTCGCCGCGAGTCGCACTTATTCAGATGAGGCGCGCAGACCTCATTAGCGAAGGGCAATCGGAAGAACTGAAAGGTGTATCAGCTCCCACGCTGGCTGCCCGGTATGGCTGGAAAGCTGACTATGACCGCGCGGTAAAGGTCTCCGAACTAGTGCAACCATCAGCGCGGTTGGTGAAAGACGTATATCGCGCTTACGAACAGGGGATAGTCGACCTTCCCAGCATTGCTTTTGCTGAAATGAGCAGTGTCGATGAGGTGAAGGAGCTGATAAGTGCATCGCAGTCACAGTTACCGCCATTGAGGCATGATGCGAATGTGCAGAATCAGGATGCGGCTGACACGGAAGCAGATCCCTTCGCGGAACTAGACGCTTTCTTCGGCGATGGTCCCGATAGTTTAGAAAGCGCCCAATAAACGATGGCTGGTTACCTCCTAATAGCTGATACAAGCGTACTTCTTAATTTCGTATGTTCGAAGAATCACCAGTATTTGCTCGACTTCGCAGGCAAGATGACCATCAGCATTCCAGGAGCAGTCAAAAATGAAGTCGAACGCAAATTGGATAAACGGCGCTTCAACTGCGGAAAGAGACACTGGGATTGGTTTCTGGGGCACCCGAATGTCGAAGTTCTCGACGATGACCACAAAAAACTTTATCCCTATGTTCGCCTCTATTCTGGTCCTGGCTATACCTTTCAAGGGGGCAAAGCTAAACACCTGGGAGAGTACATCGCTATCGCCCATTGTCTTTATGCGAAAGATCAGGGTAAGGGCGTAGCCACTGCGCTCATCATGGATGATGGTGATGCCTGTGAGCTAGCGCGGAAGCAAGAAGCTGGATACATTTTCAATACCGAGCACGTGCTACTGCAATGCGTGAAGTCGGGCTCTATTGGGTCGCGCGGGCAAGCCAAGGAAATTTGGGAAGACCTCCAGAAATTTGATGTCCTAGTCAATTTTGAGCACACCAAACTTAATGGCAAGAGTCTGTATAAAAAGGCCGCCGAAAAATGATGAACCCTGACATCACTTTCTACTACGACCGCGATTGTGGGTTCTGCGAGGCAAGCGTGACCCTTCTGGCCAAACTCAGTGGTGTCCGCATGATTGGTGCTAGTCCCGAAGACCAGTCCTTGCCAGAGGAAGTTCGTCAACACATCTCAGCTGAGGCGGTCGCCATGCTTCCAACCCCGGCGGTCGCCACAATCCCAGCCGAAGCAGCAGTCGGTGAACCTGGTGCTAAGAGCGGCCGAGAATTTCGGTACGGCCACGAGGCGATAGGTATCGCCTTGCGTGAGGGCGGCACCAAGGCACTATTCCGATGTGCGGGCACATTCCTGCTCTTCCCGCCACTGACAAAACTGTGGAGCTTTATCTATAAGGTTGTCGCTTCCAACCGTCACAGAATCAGCGCGGTCCTGGGGCTTAACGCCTGCAAACTAGACTCCACAAGATGACTATCCGGCAGGCCCGTTGCCCCAGTGCCACTGCAATTACCCAATGAGCAGCCACCGAGTCAGCCGTTAGCCTCGTCCTTCACAGCGGCCGGCGACATCTCTCCGACCAGTCGCAAGAATGCCTCATCGGAAACGATCGGAATGTCCTTCCGGTGGGCATGCATGGCCTTGCCCGTCAGTTGATCCGGTGTCACATCCGCAGGTCGGTTACACACCAGCACCGATGACTCTCGCGTGACCTTCTCCGAGTAGGCCAGCCCAGCCCGCACGCCCGCCGCAATCAGCTCATCTGGGTCCACCGACACCTCTGGTGCCACGACGAACTCCATGCCCTCCGCGAGCTTCCGCCCCGGTGTATAGCGGCCGGGGTTCTCCACGGGGCGCGGTGCCTCCATCGCGTCGACACGCACTGCCGAGCGCTGCAGACCCACAATGTCTTCGCGCAGCTGGTCGGGCGTGTACATGTTCAGGGTTGCGCCCGCATCGAGCCCGCCCTGTGCGCGGAACAGCGCAAGCGTGGTGGTGACGTCATCCAACGTCCGCACTCGCTCCGGCACCGAGATGCCAGCAATCGATGCCTCGGGCGAAGGCACATCGAGGCCATAGGCGCGCGCGACGGCGCGCAGGCGTGCGTCGTCAAGCCGTTTGCCCTGGCGACGCGCCGTTTCCAACGTATCGGCAATCCGTGCGGGCGCCGGAATCCGCGCGACGCGAGTGCGCGTACGACGACGCCCCCGCTTATTCCGCGCGGACCGCTCACGATTCGCTTGACGACGGGCCCTCTTGGCCTCGGCAACTATAAAACCCCAGACCAGCGGCGCATTATGAGCAACCAACGTGCGTCCATCGAGCGCGTGCGCGAGCTTGGCCTGGATCACCCCGAATTTCGGAGCCCCCGCGAAGTCCGCGGGCTCGAGGCCGTGGAGGTGTGTCGGGCCGGGATCTTCGGTGGGATTGATGACGACATGCCAGGTGTCCACGATGTTGCCGCTGCTGTCGGCGGTGGATACTCCCAGACTGACCAGCCGAGACGTCTTGGGGTGGATGCCCGTGGCCTGGATGGACACGATTGCGTAAGGAGCTTCCTCCGCCGACGAGAACTGCTTGTGCTCGTCAGCGGCCTTTGTTGCGGCGGTCTCGGCTGTGGCCGGTGTGGGTGTGGCTGTGGCCGGTGTGCCAGCGGTACTCGCGCCGGTTGCGATTGCGCCGGTAATAGCCGCGCTGGTCGTGGCCGCGTCGGTGGTGGTTGAGGCCGGCGTAGCTGCGTTGGTCGTGGCTGCGTCCGTTGTGGTGGAAGCCGGTGCAGTTGGTGGTGTTTTCGCGCCCGCTGCCGACGCGCGTTGAGAACGGCGACGATTCCGCCGCCGCCTCTTCGTCTGAGAAGAGGTCCCAGTCGCTTTGCGCTCCTCGCGCGCCGATTCAGTCATGCCTCAAGACTAGCGGGTGCGCTCACCCGCGGAGAAAGTGACTAGGTTTATGACACTTTGAGCACAAAATTTGCCACGAAAGTGTCATAAACCTAGTCAGTAATTTGGGCACTAGCTCGGCCTCAAGCTCAGTAGGACCGTGGGGCACGGTCATACGGGTCCCGTAAACCACGCAAACTACAAAAACCACGCAAGCCCCAAAAGTTTTCCCCCGACTGGGTGCTCAGCCGAAAAGGAATGGAACCGCGAGGGCAATTTCCGCGCCTTATTAAATAGGGGCCACAAAACAGTGCCACAAGCCAAGGCCACAAATAGCGCCACAAATAGAGCCACAAAACAGCGCCACAAAAATAGGGACGAAATAACTACCACGGGGCAACAACCACGGAACAACCACGGGGCGGGGGAGAAATGGTCAACAAGAAACGCAAGCAACTGGTGGCGGACCAGTTTGGAATCATTAGGCCGGATGACCAGCCGGGGAATGGATACCGCGAGGTCGCAAGGCAAGCGCGGGCCGGTTATCTGGAGCGGCTTTGCCGAGGTCACTATGTAGTCGCGCATGCCTGGGAGGGGCTCCACCGCGAGAAACGCCTGGCTATTACTGCTTTGGCGGTGGTCTCCGAGACGTCGTCAGGCGTCATTTCGGGAGCTGCAGCGCTGGCCTTGCACGGTTCGTGGGTGCTGGTGCGCGATGCGAAGATTGTGGTCGTGGGCGGGAGTCAGGAGTTCCACGGCATCGACTATTGCATGCGCCTGCGCTCGGAGATCCATCTGGATCACACGCAGGGGCTCGCGGACCGGCGGGTCGCGGTGCTCGCGCGTGCGGCCTTCGATGAGTGTCGCGTCCGGTTCAGGCAGAAGGGGCCGGAGTCCGTGTCGTGGCGGGCGGCGGTGTTGGCTGTCGAAGGTGCGCTGCGGCATGGCGCCACGCGCGATCAGCTTGAGGAGCTCCCGGTGCATTATCCCAGCGTGCGGGGTCAAGAGCTGTTTCACCGTGCGCTCGCGGTCTGTCACGGTCGCTGCGAAACGGCCGGTGAGGCGCTGACTAAAGCCGCTCTTCTCGAGCTCGGACTGAAGTTCCACGAGCAAGCCGAAATCTGGACTCGCGGCACCAGCCACGATCCGCCGCACTTTCTCGCCCGCGTGGATTTTTATATCCCTGACCTGCTGCTTGTCGTGGAGTTCGATGGCCACATCAAGTATTCGGCAAGCGAGGTCGCGCCGACGCCTGCGGCTCAGTCCGAGCTGCTCACGCGGGAGACCTACCGCGAGCGTTCGCTGCGCGCAACGGGGCTGGATGTCGCGCGGGTGGTGTGGAAAGAGGTGGAATTGCACGCAGTTCGCTTATCGACGCTCCGTTCAATCCTCATCGAGCGCGAACGCGTGGTAGCCGCAGGTGGGGTGACTTTCCGTGCGGATGTGCGCAATGCTGGCCCGTTGATTGGGTAGTTGGGTAATTGGGTAGTGGGGCCGAGGGACCGCTGGATAGTTTGCCCCAAAAAGAAAGTGACTAGGTTTATGACACTTTGAGCACAAATTTTGCCACGAAAGTGTCATAAACCTAGTCAGTAACTATGTGGAGTTTAAGCCAGTGCGCGGTTGACCGCGCTGGTGACTGCCTTCAGCGATGCGTAGGTGATGGAACCAGCGATGCCGGAGCCCCAGACCTTGGTGCCGTTGACATCTGCGAGGACGTAGGCCGCAGCCTCGGCATCGTCACCTGCGGTGCGAGCGTGCTGGACGTATTCCTGAACCTCGACGTTGATGCCGAGCTTCTCCAGGGCGTTGGCGTAAGCGGCCAGCGGGCCGTTGCCGACACCCTCAACGGTCTGCTCCTTGCCCTCGTAGACGATGTGAGCCTTGATCTTGGTGGCGTCCGACTCGTTCTGAGGGGCATCAACAGTCAGAGCAATCTGCTCGAGCGGATTCTCGCGGTCCAGGTACTCACCTGCGAAGATGTCCCAAATCGCCTTGGAGTTAACCTCGCCGCCCTCGGCATCGGTGACTGCCTGCACAACGGAGGAGAACTCGACCTGCATGGAGCGCGGCAGGTTCATGCCGTGGTCCGTCTTCATGATGTAGGCCACGCCGCCCTTGCCGGACTGGGAGTTCACGCGAATAACGGCCTCGTAAGAACGACCGACGTCCTTCGGGTCGATGGGCAGGTAAGGGACCTCCCAGGTCACCGCGCGCAGGTCCTCGTCGGAAAGCTCCTTGACGGCAGCGCCCGGGCGGACCTTGTCTGCCATTGCGTCGAGGCCCTTGTTCACGGCGTCCTGGTGGGAACCGGAGAAAGCGGTGAAGACCAGGTCGCCGCCGTACGGGTGGCGCTCCGGAACGCGCAGCTGGTTGCAGTACTCGACGGTGCGGCGGATCATATCGATGTCGGAAAAGTCGATTCGCGGGTCGACGCCCTGGGTCAGCATGTTCAGGCCCAGGGTGACCAGGCAGACGTTACCGGTGCGCTCGCCGTTGCCGAAGAGGCAGCCCTCGATGCGGTCAGCGCCGGCCATGTAGCCCAGCTCGGCGGTGGCGATGCCGGTGCCGCGGTCGTTGTGCGGGTGCAGCGACAGAATGATGGAGTCGCGGCGGTTGAGGTTGCGGTGCATCCACTCGATGGAGTCTGCGTAGACGTTCGGAGTGATCATCTCCACGGTCGACGGCAGGTTGATGATGATTGGGTTGTCCGGAGTCGGGTCGATGACATCAACCACGGCGTCGACGACTTCCTTGGCGTACTCAACCTCGGTGCCGGTGTAGGACTCCGGCGAGTACTCCCAACGCCAGTTGGTGTCTGGGTAGTCCTTCGCGATGGTCTTAATCAGTTCCGCGGCGTCGGTGGCAATCTTCTTGATTGCGTCCTTGTCCTTACGGAACACAACATCGCGCTGCAGAATCGAGGTGGAGTTGTAGAAGTGAACGATGACGTTCTTTGCGCCGGCACATGCCTCGAAGGTGCGGCGAATCAGGTGCTCGCGAGCCTGAACCAGGACCTGGATGGTGACATCGTCCGGGATCATGTTCTTCTCAATGATCTCGCGCACGAAGTTGTAGTCGGTCTGGGAAGCGGACGGGAATCCGACCTCAATTTCCTTGTATCCCATCTGGACCAGCAGCTCGAACATGCGGCGCTTGCGCTCCGGGCTCATCGGATCAATCAGCGCCTGGTTGCCATCGCGCAGGTCGACGGCACACCAAACCGGTGCCTTAGTAATGCGCTTGTCCGGCCAGGTGCGGTCCTTCAGCTGGAAGTCCTGAACTTCCTGGTCGTAAGGCAGGTAGCGGTTGGTTGCCATCTGGGAGTTGCGCTGCTTATTCCAAGCAGGCTGTCCTTCCGGAATCTCGCCAGCAGGAGTGGAGATTACAGAAGGAGCGGAAATAAAAGCGTCGGAAGGAGACATGTTGTGGGCCTTTCTAATTCGGACTTTTCTTGTAGGCCGGCACAACTTACCCCGCGACGGGGAGCCGGCCTTAAACCCAAGCCCCGCCGCGGCATAGAAGCAGTAGTCCGCGTTGCATGTGATGTACCTTACCCCGATGGTTATATGAATTTCATCATTCGGGGGTTTTAGTGGGGGAAATATGCTCAGCCATCCACGCCACCCACCCCACCCATCGATAGTTCTAAAACTAGTACCAATGTATTTAGCGGGGTAAAGATGATAGCGTCCTTAAGGTGCAAACTAGCTGGTCTATTCTTAAGCGAGACTTGCGCCGTCTCCGCAATAGCCCAAGAGTGTGGGTAATCATCATCGGCGTGATGATCACCCCTGCCTTGTACTCCTGGTTCAACATCCCGGGCTTCTGGGATCCGTACGAGCACACCGAGAACATCGGTGTGGCAATTGTGAATGAGGACAAGGGCGCGAGTTCCTCGGTTACCGGAAGCCTCAATATCGGTAACCAGGTGGTCAAACAACTAAAACAAAATCATGAACTGGGCTGGCAGTTCCCCGATGCCGAGAAGGCAGACCGAGACCTAAAGCGCGGCAAGGTCTATGCCGAAATCACCATTCCGCCGAATTTCTCGCAGGAAATGGTTGACCTGATTCAAGGGCAGGGGCATCCAGCAAAGCTGAAATACCGCGCTAACCAGAAGATCAACGCGATCTCGCCGCACATCACGGCGCAGGGCGCGTCCGGTATTGATGGTCAGATTTCCGCTTCCTTTAATAAGGAGATTGCGAAGGCGGTCACCGAGGAGGTTAAGGAAGCTGGCGGCCTGCTGCAGGGGCGGTTCGATGCGGCTCGTCTCAATTCCGCTGACGCTTTCCAGGATGTCGCTGATGCGGTTGCCAATAGCCGCGATGAAGTCGGTGCTATCCAGGAGCAGATTGGCGATCTGCAGCCGACGATTGCGCAGATCAAGAAGACTCTCGGCAGCGTGGACACGGCCCTCGATGACGCCCAGGATGCGTTGACGCAGGTGCAGGCGATTACTGGTGAGCTCAACAACGAGGTCCTGAATTTCTCCGCGGATCTCAACGACGCCTACTTGCAGGGCAGCACCGCTCTGGTGGAGGGCACCGGTAACGCCAACGCCGCGATTGGCGCGATGACTGGCAATCTGCAGGGCGCAATTTCCCGTTCGGATTCTGCGACGGCTGCGGCGGAGGACATCGTCAACCAGGCGGATCAGGTCATTGGTGGGCTGAATTCCCTGCTGGAGGCCAACCCGCTCAACGGCCCGGATAAGCAGGCAATCCAGCGCACCATCGATGCGCTCGACGAGAGCAACGCCACCAATAAAGAGCTGGTGGAGGGTCTGAAGAACGTCTCCGGCTCGGCGCAGGGAACTCTCGACTCCCTCAACGCCACCAGCGAGGCATTGGCGCAGGCCACTAAGGACGGCAAGGCCGCCTCGGATCAGATTCGTCAGGCGTCCCAGGACGCACTCCCGCAGTTGAGCAAGGCGCTTAATCAGCTCAACGCGCGCGTGGGTTCGTACGCGGCGGCGCTTGGCGCGCAAAAGGACACCGTCAAGGAAACGTCCGCGCTTCTCGACGCTACGAGTGGGCAGCTTTCTGCTGCGGATCAGGTCCTCGAGAGCTTCAAGGCCGACCTTGATGGTGTGCGCGATGGCTTGGAAACTGCGCGTCTCGATGTTCTTACCCTGGGCACCACCGAAGAGCGCGAAGCCATGAACATGGTCAATGACCTTGATCCTGAGGGTATCTCGCAGTTCCTGAGCGATCCGGCTGAGGTTAAGACCGAGGCCGTGTTCCCGGTGGATCACTACGGCTCGGGTATGGCGGCGCTGTTTACCAACCTGTCGTTGTGGATTGGTGCGTTCATTCTGATTGTGATTTTCCGCGTGGAAGTCGACGCGGAAGGTTTCAAGGAAATCACGGTGGGCCAGGCGTACATGGGGCGCACATTGCTGTTGGGCATCATCGCTACTTTCCAGGCGCTGATTGTCTCTATCGGTGACATCGTCATTGGTGTGCAGCATGTCAGCGCGGTTGCGTTCGTCCTCACCTGTGTCGTGGTGGAGTTGTGTTATCTCGCCATTATTTACAGTTTGGTGTCGGCGTTTGGCCACGTGGGACGTGGTATTGCCGTAGTGCTCGCGTTTATTCAGATTCCTGGCGCCGCCGGTCTCTATCCAATTGAGATGACCCCGGACTTCTTCCAGGCGCTGAATCCGTTCTTGCCGTTGACCTACGGCATTGATGCTCTTCGCGAGACCATTGGTGGTTTCTACTCGAATTACTACCTGAAGAACATGCTCACCTTGATGGCCATGGCAGTGGTCGCCTACGTGGTCGGTTACTGGCTGCGCCGCAGCCTGTCCTCGGTCAATGTCTTGGTTAACCACCAGCTTGAAGAGGGCGGACTGGTCAACAACGAAGAAGTCCACCTGGTCGGTAGCGGATACAAGCTCAGTGACCTCGTCTTTGCGCTGCGTAACCGCGAGGAGTACCAATCGCGAGTCGACGAGCGGATGGAGAATCTGCGTGGCAGCTACACGCTGTTCATGCGGATGGCCATTGGCATCGCCGTGGCCGCCCTGGTGGTGCTGGGTATTTTGGCCCGTAACTACCCGGATCAGAAGGCCCTGTTCTTCGGTCTGGCTTGCCTGTTTGTGCTGCTCTGCCTCGCCTACATCGCGGTGCGCGAGTACGTCAAGCAGTCTGTGATTCACGCCCAGGAGCTCAGCGAGATGTCGGAGGAGGAGCTGCGCGCCTACATGGAGCACCAAACTTCCCATCCGCATGCGTACTCGCTGGAAAATGCTGGTGATTCGTTTGAGCCACAGGCGAAGGTGTCGTCGGCAAGCGTGAAGACTTCCCCAGAAGGTGAAGCCTAATGAGAAACGTTCTTGAAATTGTGCGGAATGACTTTCGGGTGATCCGCCAGAACACGATGACCGGCATCATGGTTTTTGGTCTGGTGCTGATTCCGCTGCTGTTCACCTGCTTTAACGTGCTGGCCAGCTGGGAGCCGTTTGAGAACACCGAGAAGCTGAAGATTGCGGTCGCCAGTAATGACCGTGGTCATCGCACGGATATCGGTGCGATTGACGTCAACTTGGGCAATGAGGTGCTGTCGAAGCTGAGCCGTAATCACGACATCGACTGGCAGATTACGGATTCTGAGGACGCCATCGACGGCACTAAGTCCGGTGACTACTACGCGGCAATCGTGCTTCCGGAGAACTTCAGTACTGAACTGATGACCTTCTACGTCCGGGGCACCAAGGCGCCTAAGCTGACGCTCTATACGAATGAGAAGAAGAACGCGCTTTCGTCAATCATTACGAGTAAGGGCGCGAGTGGCGTTATTCAGGAGATTGACAAGAACTTCACGCAGGTCGTCGCCAGTGTTGGGCTGGGCGTGATCACCTCGCTGGATGAGTATCTAAACACCTCCGACTCCAAGCAGGCACTGACGCGCGTGCAAAACCGCGTTGATGACACCGCCGCGCGGCTGCGCTCCGGTGCGCAGACTGCTCGTTCGCTGTCCACGCTGGTGGAGACCACCGTGCCGCTGGTGGAGACCGCGGATTCCATTTTGGAAAACGCTGGTGCGCGGATGGACATTCTGCGCAATGGTTCGGGTGACGGCAACGTCGCAGGCGATCTGGAAGCCGCGGTCGGCAATGTTCGCGACTCGGTTAGCACGGCGCTCGACGCAACGCAGTCGAGCTACGAAGGCGTGCGCGACCGCGTCAACGAGCTTGTCGACGGCACCCAGGCCACCAGCGGCGCGACCGCAGATACCTTTGACGCGATGGCGGCCAAATTCGGCCAGCAGGCCGACGGTCTGACTGCGATGCGCGACCGCCTGGAAGACACCGTGGGGGCAGTGGTTCCGGGTGTCGCTAAGCCGGGCTATGACCGCGCGATTTCCGATCTGAACACCTCGATTGCTCGCACCCGTGGGCTGCAGGAGAGTTTCTCCGCCGTGGCGGCGGATTTGCGCGGTGGCCGGGATACGGGATCGTCGATAAGCCAGGCGAAGGACGCTTTCACGGCTGCGATTGCCGCTGTGGAAAATGCCAAAAACTCCTACGAGCAGAACCTGCGCCCGCAGATCGACGCACTGTCGGAGCCGGTGTCGCGTCTGAGCAACGACATCGAGGTCATTGGCGAGGACATTCGCGGCATCCGCGGTACGATTTCCGGCTCGCCGGTGGATACGCTTCGTAAGACCAGCGCCGCCACGATGGGTCTGAGCACCCGCTTTGATGATTTGGCCGCTCGCTTCGACGAGATTCACAACGCGCTGGAAGAGGCGAAGGACACCGGTGACCTCTCGCGAATTGCTGAGGCCGTCGGTGATGACCCAAGTGCCCTGGCAGCGCAGTTGGCCGCGCCGGTGCAGGTCGAGGAGGACCCCGTCTTCCCAGTCCAGAGCTTCGGTGCGGGTATGGCGCCGTTCTATGCGACCCTCGCGCTGTGGATCGGTGCGCTGCTGTCGTCGGTGCTGATCCGCACCACGGTCCGTAGCCGCGGCGGTCAGAAGGTCGGCGATGAGGTCGGTGCTGATGAGGTCGAAGCTGCGGTCGATGAGGCGCAGAGCGATGCAGCCGCTGAGGTCGGCGATGATGCTGACGCTGAGGCCGAGAAGTCCAGCGACCAGCAAATCAACGCTGCCCAGACCGATGACTACACCCGCGCCGAGAAGTACTTCGGCCGGTTCGCCACCTTCGCCACCGTTGGCCTAGTTCAGGCCACGCTGATGGTGTTGGGACTCCAGGTGTACGTGGGCATCGATCCCGCACACCGATTCCTGATGCTGCTGGCCGGCTGGATTATCTCGCTGGTGTTCATGATGATCGTCTTCTCGTTCGTCTTCACCTTCGACAATGCCGGCAAGGCCATCTGCGTGCTGTTGCTGGTGATGCAGGTCTCGGCTGCAGGTGGCGCGTATCCGCTGCCTCTGGTGCCGCAGTGGGTCCAGAACATTAGCCCGTGGCTGCCGGGTACCTACGCGATTGACATGTTCCGCAGCTCCATCGCCGGTATCTACGAGGCCGACTACTGGAAGCTGATGTTCATGTTGGCGCTGTTCATCATCCCGTCGCTGATCCTGGCACTGGGCCTCCAGCGCATCTTTGAAAAGGGAATCAACGACATCAAGGACGCAATCGGGGAGACGAAGGTGATGGCCACCTCGTAAGGGGGCCTAATCCTCCGCCTCGTCGCTCTCGCGCTCGGCCTCCGGTTCGCTCTTGCCGTCGCGCGAGAGCTTCCGCAGCCACCAAATCAGCAGCGCAATAATCACCGCCGCTGCTGCCAGGATGGCCCACATCCACCACTGCCACTGCGAACCGCTGCCGTCGAACACGGATTCCTCGTCAGGATCCATCGGCACCTGGTGCCCCGTCACCAGCAGGCGGTGCGTGTTAATGCCGTAAGGCGTGCACGTAATCAGGGTGATCAGGTCTTCTCCGGGGACGCGTCGTAAAGCATCGGTTTCATCCGGCTTTACGACGGCTACGTCGTGGACCTCATACTTCAACTTGTGACCCGCGACTGCGATGTAGAACGCGTCGCCCTTCTTGACCTTGTCGAGGTTGTCCCACAGCGTCGCATTCTGCAGACCCGTATGCGCGGACAGCGACGCGTGACGACCTTCGCCCTCGCCCACGCCGCCGACCGGGAAGTCGGTGCCGTAGAGGTGACCGACACCGCGCGAGAGCGACTTTTCCGACGTGCCATGGAAAATGGGCAGGTCAGAGTTGATGGACGGGATGACGATGCGGCCGAGCGCGTCGGTCTCGCCAAGCACGTCGAGGTAGTGGCGGTAGCGCTGGTACTCCGGGGAAGACTCGTCATCAGAGGTGGTCCAGGCATCGCCCGGATTGACCTCGCCGAGGCTGGCGTTGTACTCATGGGCCTCGTTCCAGGCGGTGTCCAAGACCTCAGGAGGAGCGGATTTCTCCAGCTTGGAGTACTCATCTGCGGCGCGGGCCTGCAGGAAGTTGTTCCACTGCGTTGCGACAACCGGGTACAGCAGCACGCCCAAACCGCCAATGATCAACAGCAGGGCGATGATGGTGTTCGAGTTGAGCTTCTTGCCCTTTTGGGGCTTTGCTTTGGTGTTGGTTGCGGCGGTTTTGGTTGCGGCGCTGGTGCTGTTTGCGCGTTCGGACTTCCGCTTAGATGCCGGTTTGGGTGCCCGCTTGGAAGTTGCCCGCTTGGAATGGGAATGACGCCCCATCGAGTCCTACCTTTGGTGACCTTGTGCATAGCGGCCACGGGTCTTTCTCACCAGGGACAGTTCCCGGGCAGGGATAGCCAGGCCGACAAATCGCTAACGACTTAATAAGTGCAAATACCAATTTATGTCATGCGGCCCGGGAGAGTTGAACTCTACTTACCGCGCGGCGGCATCGGTGGAGTCTGTGGTGGTGATTTCGGTGCTTGGGGCGTCGGTGTTTGCCGTGCTTGCGGTGCTTGGGGTGTCGGTGTTTGCGGTGCTTGGGGCGCTTGCGGCGCTTGTGGAGGTGGCCTCTGCCGGCCGAGCCGCCAGGGCAATAGTGGCAGAAATCATGGTTACCAGTGCGATAAACAGCGCTACCCATTGCACACCAACTGCCTGGAAGCGCTCACCAAGAACGATGTATCCCAAGCTGAAGGCAACGATCGGTTCCACGACGGTCATAGCTGGCAGCGAAGCCTGCAACGGCCCCGCGTTAAAAGCCGCCTGCTGCAGGCCGACGCCAATAACCGCCAGTGCCACAAGCAGCCAGAGTTCCCAGGAGAGCAGGAGCTGGACGAGCCCGTCATTGACATAAGTATCGACCACCGACTTAGACAGCAACGCGACGAAGCCGTACAGCCAGCCGGTTGCCGTGCCGAGCAGTAGGGCCTTCGGGTTCTGGCGCAGCACTCCGCGCTGTTTGGTGTCTGAGCCGCCGCCGGCGCCGGTGCCGGTGTTGGGCCACTGAACTGCAGCGGCGTAAAGCCCGCAGGTGACCACGCCACCGACGGCGAGAGCCCATCCCCACAGGTAGGTGGGGATATCGGTGGAGCCGGCAGTCGGCTTGCCGAGCAACACCAGCGTCGCCACCGCAAAAGTAAGCGCCACGGACCAGATCATCTCTGACCGCGAAATCCGCCGACCGTTGACCTTCGCCGCGAGCGGGAGCGTGAGCATCAGCTTCATGACCAGCAACGGCTGCACCAGGAGCAACGTGCCGAATGCCAACGCCGCGACCTGAAATACATACCCGGCAATCGCCAGGCCCGAGCCCAGCCACCAGCGCGGCAGCTTCAGGGTCTTCGCCACTCCGCGAAGTGTGCTGGTGCCCTCTTCCAGTGTTCCGGAGAGGTTGTGGCGGATGACGGTTCCCCACGCGATGCTGAGTGCGGACAGCAGTGCCAGTATCGCAGCGAGAAGGTCATTGTTCACGTAGGGAATGCTAGGCATGCAACACTTGTCATGTCCACTTCGCAGGGGTTGGGCGGGGCAGTGGTTGGTGCCCGCAGCGCCTCGGGAATTAGCTGGTTCGGCCGATATGCTGACTGAGCTCGGGCCGGGGAGCCCGGAGTGGAGCTGGCTGAGCCCGGAGTTCTTGGCACAGTACCGAGAGTTACTGACTAGGTTTATGTCAGTTTTGACAAGTTTCAGGGCATATTTTTGTCATAAACTTAGTCAGTTTCACATTTGCAGCCCGCAGCAGCGTCCGATCCGCACCCAACCCATGCCCAATAACCCCGCAAACCCCCACGCAACCCGATCCAAACCCTCCACACAACCCCCGCAAGCTACGTTTTGGTAACCCACTATGTAATTACGAATGCGACTCAAGTAAATTGAGTCAATAATAGTTACGTGCATATAGTTGCCTAGTTTTTGGAGGTTGCCGACCATGGCACTGGTTGTGCAGAAGTACGGTGGTTCATCCCTGGAGAGCGCCGAACGCATTCGTCGTGTTGCAGAACGAATTGTGGAAACCAAAAAGCAGGGCAATGACGTCGTGGTTGTCTGCTCGGCAATGGGCGACACCACCGATGAGCTTCTGGACCTCGCTGAACAGGTCAACCCGGTCCCGCCGGGACGCGAGATGGACATGCTCCTGACCGCCGGTGAGCGTATTTCCAATGCGCTGGTCGCTATGGCAATCGCAAGCCTCGGCGCCTCGGCCCGTTCTTTTACCGGTTCGCAGGCCGGCGTAATTACCACGGAGCGCCACGGTAACGCCCGCATTGTCGAGGTCACTCCGGGCCGTGTCCGTGAGGCTCTCGACGAGGGCCACATCTGCCTGGTTGCCGGTTTCCAGGGTGTGAACCGCGAGACCAAGGACGTCACTACGCTGGGCCGTGGTGGCTCGGAT
The DNA here is from genome assembly GCF_014335015.1 of Corynebacterium sp. LK31. NCBI lineage: Bacteria > Bacillati > Actinomycetota > Actinomycetes > Mycobacteriales > Corynebacteriaceae > Corynebacterium > Corynebacterium sp. LK31. The sequence goes on from NZ_PDGW01000023.1 coordinate 26,443, forward strand.
ACCACTGCGGTCGCTCTCGCGGCAGCTCTGGAGGCAGACGTCTGCGAGATTTACTCCGACGTGGATGGCGTGTACACGGCGGATCCGCGCATTGTGCCGGATGCACAGCGCTTGGACACCATTTCCTTCGAGGAGATGCTGGAGATGGCCGCGGTTGGCGCGAAGATTTTGCAGCTGCGAAGTGTCGAATACGCCCGCGCGTTTAATGTCCCGTTGCGTGTGCGTTCGTCGTATAGCAATGAACTTGGCACCCTTGTTGATGGATCGATGGAGGATATCCCTATGGAAGAAGCAGTGTTGACCGGTGTGGCGCATGACCGCTCCGAGGCGAAGGTGACCGTGCTGGGCATTCCGGATGATCCGGGCCAGGCGGCGAAGATGTTCCGTGCGGTGGCGGATGCGGAGATCAACATCGATATGGTGCTGCAGAACGTCTCCACCGTCGCGGATAACCGCACTGACATTACTTTCACGTGCCCGCGCGAGGATGCTCCGAAGGCGATGGCGTTGCTGAAGAAGCTGCAGGCTGACAACGACTGGAAGGACGTGCTTTACGACGATCACGTGGGCAAGGTCTCCTTGGTCGGTGCTGGCATGAAGTCCCACCCGGGTGTGACTGCGACGTTCTGTGAGGCGCTCGCTGATGAGGGTGTGAATATCGATCTGATTTCCACTTCTGAGATTCGTATCTCGGTGCTGGTTAATGACCAGGATGTCGACAAGTCTGTGAAGGCCCTGCACGACGCTTTCAATCTCGGTGGCGACACTGAGGCTGTTGTTTACGCTGGTACGGGACGTTAAGGAGTTCTAATGACCACGATTGCTGTTGTTGGTGCCACTGGCCAGGTTGGTCGTGTGATGCGCACCCTGTTGGCGGAGCGTAATTTCCCGGCCGATAAGGTTCGTTTCTTCGCTTCTGCTCGTAGTGCGGGCAAGGAGTTGGAGTTCCGCGGCGAGAAGATTGTTGTCGAGGATGTCGCGGCTACTTCGGATGAGGATCTGAAGGGCATTGATGTCGCGGTGTTCTCCGCTGGCGGCACGCTGTCGAAGGAGCAGGCGCCGCGTTTTGCGGCTGCTGGCGCTGTTGTTGTTGATAACTCGTCGGCGTGGCGTAAGGATCCGGAGGTCCCGTTGGTGGTCTCCGAGGTCAACCCGGATGCTTTGCAGGACATCCCGAAGGGCATTGTCGCGAATCCGAATTGCACCACCATGGCCGCGATGCCGGTTCTCAAGCCGCTTCACGACGAGGCCGGGTTGCAGTGTCTGCGTGTGTCCTCCTATCAGGCGGTCTCGGGTTCGGGCCTTGCTGGTGTGAATACTCTGGCTGGCCAGGTGCGCGAGAACATCGACAACCTGGAGAAGCTGACCACTGATGGTTCGGCTCTGGTTGCGGAGGACTTTGGTCCGTATGTCGCACCGATTGCTTTCAACGCGCTGCCGGTGGCTGGAAACTTTGTTGATGACGGTTCACTGGAGACCGATGAGGAGCAGAAGCTCCGCAATGAGTCCCGCAAGATTCTGTCTATCCCTGAGCTGGCTGTTGCTGGTACTTGTGTGCGTGTTCCGGTGTTCACTGGCCACACGCTGGTGATTCACGCTGAGTTTGAGAATGCGCTGTCCGTGGAGAAGGCAACCGAGCTGCTGGAGTCCGCGCCGGGCGTGAAGGTCGTTGACGTTCCGAATCCGCTTGCCGCCGCTGGTGTGGATGAGTCCCTGGTGGGTCGTATCCGTGTCGATCAGTCGGTTCCGGAGGGGCGTGGCCTGGTGCTGGTTGTCTCTGGCGACAATCTGCGTAAGGGCGCTGCTCTGAATACCATCCAGATTGCGGAGTTGTTGGTCGCTGACCAGTAGTTGAGCGCAGTACTTAAAAGCGCAAAAAGTTAAGCCTCGGCACTTAGCGAACTTCGTGCTCTCAATGACAACTACTCCCCACTAGTCGGTAACTGATTTCTCAGTCCAACTAATGGGGAGCAGTTCACATTGTTGCGGTAGGGGGGCCTATTTTTTCTTATTGACGCCCACGCTTTCCGCTTGGCTGCAGCGCCAGCGGAATGTGAGATTGTGCGAGCGCAGTGCTGGGGGGATTGCGTGACGGGAGGCGCCGGCGCCCTATTTGGTGGCGTGAGGATGTGCAGATGTCGCTAGACCGGGAATGCGTGGCCGACGGCGCCGTATTTGGGGCGCTAGCAGGGGTGAATGTCGCTAGAACGGGAATGCGTTAAAGACACTGACTTGCAGCTCCGCAAAACTGCAGGTCAGGGAATTGACGCAAAATTCGGAGGCGCGCCTGTGCTGACAGATTCCCGTTCTAGCGACATTTCGACCTTCGAAGTGCAACTTTTCCGACAGTTGGTGCCACGAGTTGCAATAGCGCGAGCATCTCGGCATTGAGAGCCAGGGTGGCTAGGGTGGCCAGGGCGGTGACAGTGGCCAGGGTGGCTAGGGTGGCCAGGGCGGTGACAGTGGCCAGGGTGGCTAGGGTGGCCAGCGTGGCGACGGTGGCCAGGGCGGCGATGGAGTCGGTAGCGGCCGAGCAGGAAGCGGACTAATTTAGGGTAGCCTGTTGTGTGGTTAGCCTTACCTGTGTAATATAGGCTCGATTGCTGTGTTGGCCGTAGCCGAAAGAGGCCATCAGTCTCTTGGGGCTACGGGTACTTTACAGCGTTTCAAAGAGTTCCTTACGCGTTAGGCTTTCACATGTTTCGAAACAATTCGCTGACCCGTCGAGCGGCGCTGAAGACCGCCGCTGTCTTGGCAGCATCCACTCTTGTTCTGTCTGGTTGCTCCCGAGGCGACGACGCGGCGGCGTCAAAAAATGAGGGCACCGGGGACGAGCGCATCGCCGCAGTTGGCCTGGGAGACAGCGATACCTTGCTCGCTCTAGGCATCCAACCAGTCCTCGTAGCGCCCTGGGGTGCTGAGGGAGATGTTGATGCATCTGGCGTCGGCCCATGGGCTACCGAAAAGCTCGGCGACAACAAGCCTGAAGTGGTTTACGGTACTGCCAACGGATTCACTGCTGAAATCCTGGAGAAGATCTCCGCCGCTGATCCGGACAAGATCATTGCGGTGAACTCTGCCGTAGACGCGCAGGCGAAGAAGGCGCTTAATGACATCGCCCCAACCACCGTTAAGCCAGACGGTGCCACGGACTGGCAGATCCCCTGGCGGGATCAGGTCAACCAGATCGCCGGCGCTGTAGACAAGCAAGAAGAAGGCGACAAACTCGTCGAAGAAACGCAGAAGGCCTTCGATGATTTCCAACAGCAGCACCCTGAGCTCAAAGGCAAGCGTGCGGCTATCGTCATGCCTTATCAGGGAAAGATCGGCCTGTACACCTCCGGTGACGGTCGCGGGCAGTTTATCAAGAGTCTGGGCTTCGAGATCCCGAAGGAGCTCGAAGGTAACGGGGGCGAGTTCTACCGCGACATCGCACCTGAGAACTACAGCGACCTCAACAACGTCGATTACCTCTTCATCCTTGATTACCAGGGTGCCGCCGATACCTTGAAGAAGGATCCAACATTCAGCAAGCTGGACGTTGTTCGCGAAGGCAAGGTCCGCTGGATGGACGAAAACGTGGGCAATGCAATGAGTATGCCGAACCCATTGACCATCCCCTGGGCAGTCGACAAGTTCTCTGACGCAATTTAATTGAAAGTGTCCGTTTCAAGAACTCGACATTCTTTGGTGTTTTCCCGGCGTTTGCTTACTTCGGCCGCACTCGTTGGCTTGGCTTTGCTGCTGCTTGCCTCCCTGTACTTGGGTTCCAAAGATCTTTCCATTGGCGAAGTGACCAGCATCCTCATGCATGGTCCGCACCCATCTACGCAATCCGGCATCATTTGGGACTTGCGCGTTCCGCGCACCCTCTTGGCTGTGATCACAGGCGCAGCCCTGGCTATGGCGGGTGCCATTGCTCAGAGCTGGACCCGCAACCCCCTGGCAGATCCCGGCATTATCGGCGTGAACGCTGGAGCAAGTTTCGCAGTCGCTGCGGCACTGACCTTGGGCTGGGCAACGACGGTCGGGGAGCGGACACTTGTAGGGCTCGTCGGGGCGGCCGTCGCTGCCTTAATCGTGCTGTTGATTTCCCGCGTATCGCGTAACCCGCTAACTCTGGTACTCGTGGGCGTGGGAGTTACCTTCGCCCTGCAAGCGGCCACGAATATGCTGAGCCTCTATTCTTCCGACACCCTGGAAGGGCTCCGCCGCTGGACCGTTGGCTCTACAGCTGGGCGGGGTATGGAAGACGTGGCCTTAGCTGCTTTAGGTCTAGCACTAGGTGCTCTATGTGGTGCGCTTGCAGCACGCCCGCTGGATCTACTTGCGATGGGAGAGGACTCCGCCCGTTCCCTTGGCAGCTCGCCCACGAGAACCCGCTTGTTGGCTGCCGCAGCGGTGATCATCCTCGCCGGCTCGGCGACAGCCACTGTGGGGCTTGTGACATTCGTGGGCTTCGCCGTGCCACACCTACTACGCCCGTTTACCGGCCCGTCCCTGACTCGCCTCTTGCTGCCGACCGGCATTGTTGGTGGCGCGGCTGTGTTGCTAGCCGATATTGTGGGCCGCTTCGTCCTGCAGCCTAACGAGCTGGAAATGTCCATTGTCTTAGCTATTGTCGGTGCCCCAGTGATGATTCTGGCGGTGCGACGTAAGAAGAGTTCACCGACCTCGAATGACTCGGAGCTGACGATATGAGCGATATGACGTCTATCCGTAGTATTAAGCGTTCACGAAGCAGACGCGTCCTGGCGGCTTCGGCAGGGTTCGCCCTCATAGCGGCTCTTTGTTACTGCTTAATCCTGGGGCAAGGAGCGGTGAAGCTCAGCCCGATGGAAGTCATCGAGGTTCTCACCGGTGGGGGCACACAGCAAGCAATCAACGTGGTGTGGGATCTCCGCCTGCCTGTAGCAATCGCTACCGTTCTGGTCGGCGCGGCTCTAGGGCTGGCAGGTGCGTGGACTCAGACCATGGCCCGCAATCCGCTGGCCAGCCCGGACATTCTCGGTGTATCCGGCGGCGCGGCGGTTTTGGTTGTGGCGGGCACCGTAGTTACCCGCCCTGCATGGAGTGAGGGGGTGCCGACGTTCTGGTGGCGTGCTGCACTCGCTTTGCTTGGCGCACTAGTGATCGTTGGTTTGCTCGTTCTACTCGGTGGCTTCGGGACGTCGCAGCGCGTAGTGGTCATCGGCCTGGCACTGTCTTTCCTCACGCAGTCTTTAGTGCAGTATCTCCTGCTCCGGGCTGACTTAACTCGTGCCACGGATGCCCAAACTTGGCTCGCTGGGTCTACCGGCTTTGTGCGTATGGAAGCTTTGTTTCCTATGGTGTTGGGCCTGTTGCCCTTCGTAGTTTTAGGCCTTTGTGTTACGCGCGATGTCCCTCTTCTTTCTCATGATGACGCCACCGCGTCCACACTTGGGGTAAATGTCACGAGGGTGCGCGCTATTTTGCTCATTGCCGCAACGGGCATTGTCGCGGTGGTGGTTTCCTTTGTCGGCCCAATTGGATTCGTGGCACTATTGGCTCCTCAGCTGGCCAAGCTGGTGGCCGGAACGCCCACGCCCCATCCGTTGTGCTCTACTTTTGCAGGCGCTGCTCTATTAGCTGCGTGCGCCGTCGTGGCGGGCGCACTGCCATTTACATCCCCTGTGGGTTTGGTTACCGCCATCATCGGTGGCCCCGCGTTGGTGTTGCTTGTGTGGTTGGCGGCCCGTCGCGGAACTCTGAAAGGAATGGTTCAATGAACGTTCAAGTTGATCACGTCACCGTGGGCTACAACGACGGCCCAAGCATTGTTAAGGACGTGTCTTTCACTGCAGAGCCCGGGAAGGTCACCACGCTCTTAGGCCCCAATGGTTGTGGCAAGTCGACGTTGCTCAAGACGCTTTCTCGGCTGCTTGCTCCCGCCGAAGGACGGGTTCTTGTAGAGAAAAAGGACGTGCATAGTTTGCGGTCGCGCGAAGCCGCCCAACTAATTGCGCTTTTGCCACAACACCCGCTGTGTCCGGCGGGATTGACCGTTGGAGAACTTGTGGAGCGCGGACGGCACCCTTATCGTCGATCGCTCTGGGGTGGGGGAGCGACGGCGTCAGAAGATAAAGAAAAAGTGCGCGAGGCGCTGAAGAAGACGAAGGTTGACCATCTTGTTGCCCGCGACGTGGCGGAGCTTTCTGGCGGCCAGCGGCAGCGGGTCTGGATGGCGATGGTGTTGGCGCAGGATACGCCAATTGTGCTGTTGGACGAACCGACTACCTACCTAGATCCGGCACATGCGATAGAGATTCTAAGTATCGTGCGGGAGCTCGCTCAAGAGGGCAAGACGGTGATTACCGTACTTCATGATCTTGGCCTGGCGGGAGCTTTTAGCGACGAGATGATCGTCATGAAGGAAGGGGAAAAGATCGCCGAGGGTTCTCCAAAGGAGGCTCTGACGGTGGATGTGTTGCGCGAGGCATATGGCCTGAATGCCGAGGTGTGGGAAGATCCCCGCGGTATGGCTCCGATTATTGTGCCGCGAGGGATTGTGGCTAATTAAGGCCGTGCCCTGCCTAGGAACCAATAGGGGCACCACTGCACGGATTCGCTATTGAGGCCCCAGGTGTGAATTGCGTGGCGCCGTACTTCCTTGCAGAGCTGTCCTTCACCCGCGACCCAGACGTACTTCGACTGTGTTGCGGGGTGTTCGGCACGGTCCAGTTGCTGTAGGTGGGACATCACTGCCGTGCTGAAGTCCGTTGTAGCGCTAAACAGCACTTCTAGGCTGCCCAGCTTGCTCTCCCAGTCGGCGACGAGGGATGGCTCGAGGTCACCATGGTTCTCGGCGACCACTACGAGGTGTATGTCGCGCAACTGTTCCGGGGCAAACGCATCCGCGTAATCCAAAATGGCGCGAACGGAAGGTACGGCAGATGGGTCTGCGATAAGTGTTTGTGAACTTTGCGCGCGGTGCCAGAGGCCCTGGCATGTCCAGATGCCTACCTGGTCGCCAACACGAGTTGCAAGAGCCCAGGCGAGCCCTGGTCCGACGTGCTCATCCTTTGGATTTTTGACGCCATGTGTCGCCACGTCGAAAGTTATCTGTCCGCACTCGGGATCGAGTGAGCGTACGGTGTACCAACGTAAATTTGGGCGTTGGGTCTCCGGCATGGCTGTAACGCTTGCGCGGATATTGGCGCCACCTCCGTGGAGGGGTAAATGGAGATTCTCGCCGGGCTTAGCCGGCATAAAGAGGCCAAAGAATTCGTCCGGGCCGGAAAGCTGAAAGCCGACTAGCTCGGGGGAGCGGATGACAATCCTCTGCAGGTTTTCTGCCGGGGCGCTGACGTCATAAACAGTGGCGCGGATGATTCGATGGTGCGGTTCAGAAGGGGCGGCCAAGAGTAGGTGGTCAGAAAAGGCCGCGCGGTAGGCGGAAGTGTTCGTCGGAGTGTTCAGGGTAACTGGGTTCGAGGTCATAGTGGGAGTTAACTTACCCTTACCTAAAGCAAAAGTGAAAGGGTGAGGGGCAGAAAAAGCCCCGCGGGGATCCGAGGTGAACTGGTCCCCGAAAGTTGGACTGGTTTAACTCTAGGCGGTTAGGGCTTCAAGGGTCTGATTTCGATATTGCATCGGGGTCAGGCCCTTGAGTCGTTGTTGGACGCGTTCGGTGTTGTACCACCCGATGTACTCATCGATCGCCTGGTTGAACTCTGCGACCGTGTCGAAGACTTCACCGTGGTACATCTCGGTTTTCACGTGCCCGAAGAAATTTTCCATGACCGCGTTGTCGTAACAGTTGGCTTTACGCGACATCGACTGAACACCACCGTTGTCGCCAATCAGGTCACGCCAGGAGGCATGCTGGTACTGGAAACCTTGGTCAGTGTGCATCATCCACCCGGGTTCAGGTGCCCACGCCGCGATCGCCTTGGACAAAGAATCGGTGGTCAACGCTGTCGACGGCGATGTAGCCACAGTGTGGGCAACGATTGAACGGTCGAACAAGTCCATCACCGGTGACAGGTAGACCTTGCGGCCTGCAACCCTGAACTCGGTGACGTCGCTGACAAAGACGGTATTTGGCTGATCCGGGGTGAATTTGCGGTCAAGTTTATTGTCAGCAATGCGGCTGATCGTCCCAACATAGGAAATATACGGTCTGCGCTGGCGAATCTTAGCTCGAAGCCCCATCTGGCGCATGAGTTTGTAGACGAGTTTGTGGTTGACCACCCACCCCTGGTTGCGTAGGTCAAGTAGCACTCGCCGGTAGCCGTAGCGATGCTTGTTACGCTCGAAGCTTTCCCGAATCGCTTGCTTGAGAACGGCGTGCTTATCTGGCTTACTGAGTCGTTTCTGGTGGTAGAAGAACGTCGACCGTGGCATACCTGCTGCCTCTAGGAGATATTCCAAGCGGTGGTGCGACTTGAGGATGACAATCGCCTGGACTTTCAGGCGCGTCCCTGATTCCTCAAGTCCCGCAATTTTTTTAGATAGGCATTTTCGGCCCGCAACCGTTCGTTTTCGCCACGCAGCTTGTCTTCCTCCGACAGCGGCTTCGGCGTGACCGATCCTTTGGGCCTGCCCTTCGGCTTCGGTTTCAACGCGTCATCGCCGTCTTTGCGCCATTTCCACGACCACCCGCGGACCAGCTGCTGTGATGACAGGCCAAATTCACGCGCAAGATCCATCGCTGTCTCGCCAGCAAGGTGGCGTTGGACAACTTCCTTCTTAATCTCAAACGAATACTGCTGCTTAGTCGGTTTCTCCACAAGACATAGCCTGCATGCAGCACAAACCGACAATAGAGCCGGCGCACAGCGTGTTTGGAGACACCCAGAGCATTAGCAGCGGCTCTATAGCCCATGCCTTGCTCAAATAGTTCAACCAACTGCTCGCGCTGATATTCACTTAGCGAACTTCGTGCTCTCAATGACAACTACTCCCCACTAGTCGGTAACTGATTTCTCAGTCCAACTAATGGGGAGCAGTTCATTAGGTGCCGAGGCTTTTCTGCTGGAAAAGGCGAGCCTGGTTTGGGGTGACCAAACGGCTAGCAATGTGACCGGTGACATGCGACGTTTGGGCATAAGTGCAGGTTAAATTTTGCCGTTATTCTGTTTCCAATTTCCTGGCTGAAGTGGGTCGAATTTCTATATTGTGACCGTTTTTCATCACCGGTACGGTTTTCGTGTGAGCACGGCAGTGGCCGCAAAGGAGAAGGCGAGAAGCCCTTTACCTTCAGCTCTGGGCATCGCGCCACACCATTTATCTACACTTCATTTTTCTAAAGGATCATCATGGATAACCTGTGCAACATCTGCGAACTGATTTCCTGCTTGCCAGCACCGGCTCCGCTGCCGGTACCTGAGTTCAACGTGAACTTCCCGGAGGGCCCACTGGTTCAGGTCGACTCACTGTTCCCGAACTTCCACTCTCTGACTGAGGGCGGCAACCTGGGTCTGCAGAACGTCGGTGGCGATCAGGACAACGCTCTGCAGAACGTCGGTGGCAACCAGGGTCTCCAGAACGCTGGCGGCGACCAGCTGAACGGTGGCGACCAGATTGGCGGCGACAAGCTGGACAAGGGCGACAAGGTCGGCGGCGATCAGGTTAACGACAAGGGCCAGATTGGTGAGCGTCAGTCCGGTTTCCAGACCGGTGGCCAGGATCAGAGCCTGCAGAACGTCGGTGGCGACCAGGGTCTGCAGAACGGTGGCCAGGAGCAGGGGCTCCAGACTGGCGGTAAGAATCAGAACGGCCTTCAGACTGGCGGCCAGGAGCAGGGCCTGCAGACCGGTGGTAAGAACCAGGGTGGCCTCCAGACTGGCGGCCAGGAGCAGGGTGCCCAGACCGGCGGCAACAACCAGGGTGGCCTGCTGGCCGAGGACGGTGCGGGTGACAACCTGCCAGTCGACCTGGACCTCACCGGTGCAAAGGCTATCTAAGGCCGTTTAAGCTGACTTAGGCACTGCACTACAATGACACTGCGCAGCTATTAGCTCTCGCAGCTATTAATACGTAACAGCGCACGAGCGCCTTCTCACTCCTTGTGGAGTGGGGAGGCGCTTTTTTGTGTTTATAGCTGGCGACGTTGGGCCGATCCGAGTTACTGACTGCGTTTATGTCAAAAATGGCCCGAAAAATGTCCTGAAAGCGTCATAAACTCGCACAGTTTCACATTTGCAGTCCCCTATTCAGTCGCGTTTTACATAACGTGATCTGTTGGAATGCCGTGAATCAGACCCATTTTTGTCTATTAACCGCGGATGGAGAGGTTGGGGCGGAGAGGCGATTATTTATGCAGCCGCAATTAGCACACAATTATGTGGCTTATTAAATGATGTCCGGGGATTCTTTTGCAAATAGTCTTGAGACATCATTTTTGCTCTTAGAGATTTATTGGCTTGCATTTTCATTAGGTGGGGGTGGGGTGTCATTTGTGCCGTAACTCACAATTATGAAAATCGTGACATGGGAGACATTCTAACCCAAATTAATGGGCGGGGATTCATTGAAAAAACTTCATATGCGCAGGTTGGTCGTGATTTTATGGGTTGAATGGCCAGGTGTCGTGGCGAAAGGTGGAAGTTCGGCATGTGTGTGGTGTCCAAATGTCCACCCCAGAAAAAATATGCAAACAACAATTATTGACATTGAAATAAAAGACAATAGGGGTGGCAATTAAATGGCTCAACAAACATAAAATGTATTTGTTATATTCGGGGACGGCCAACGCTATAAATGAGAATTAGAAGGCGATGTCAACTGGGCTACCTGTGATGGGGGCTGGAGACGCTTATGCGTGGTCATTGATTGTTAATTGAAGGCTGGAAAGGTAGCGAAAGGTGTATAACGCACTGAAATCGAAGGAAGGGGGAGGGCTCATGTTCGGTCGTTTTACAAACGAGAAGCGCTGGTTGGCGCTTTTTAGCTTCGTGGCTGTGCTCGCTCTTTTCTTCGCTAAATCTCCAATAATTGCGCATGCGCAGGAGGCAGAAGACACTGGCGAAGCCCTGACGATCCAGAAGATTTTGAGTGTTCCTGGAACAGTTAAGGGTGTTGAAGCCAATGGAAATGTCCGTGATTTTGGGCCACTTATTGCGGCCTTTGACGAGGCTGCAACTCCATATGGTAGCCACAAAATGGGTTACTGCATTGAGGCCAGCGTCGGCGGTGATCTTTATGACACCGGTCGTGTGCAGAACTTCAGTCAGTTCTCGCGCAGTACAGATACCAATAACAAGCTGCGGAACGACTTTGACCGATACCGGAAGCTCAACTGGATTGCGCACCACGGTTCGCCAGCTGTTGGTTTGGATGAACTGGGGAAGGCAGCTGGAGTTAAAGGACGTCTGAATGTGCTGGATGCCAATAACGCAACTCAGTTCGCTCTGTGGCACTTCTCCGATGACATTGACTTCTCCCAGGGCATTCACAACCCATCGACGAAGGCTGTCTACGACTACCTCACTGGTCCTGCTAACATCGGTCAGGGCACCGTCGACGGTACGAACCGCACTGGCTACATTTTCAACAATGGTAAGAAACAAGACATCATTGTGATTGATAATGTCACGCCGTCTTCAGGTGAAGTTCCGGCAGAGCCGACGAAGCCATCTGAGCCAGAGAAGCCGACCGAACCGGAACAGCCAACAGAACCGGAGAAGCCAACTACTCCGACCACTCCTGCGGAGACCACGACCCCGTCCGAGTCGACCAAGCCGTCCGAGCCGGAGAAGCCGACCACGCTTAAGCCGTCGATTTCCACTCAGGCTCGACTGAACGGCAACAAGATTGTCGCGGGTGCTGTGGTTAAGGACATCGTGAAGTTCACTGACCTGGTTCCGGGTAAGAACTACCGCCTAGACGCCACCCTGGTGGACAAGGCCAATGCTGATCGCATCCTGGGTACCGGCAGCGTCGAATTCACTCCGGAGACCTCTTCGGGTGAGCAGGCTGTCATGATTACCGTCTCCGATGATGTAGATGAGCCGGTTTCCGCTGCTGTTGCATTTGAAAAGCTGACCTCGACAGAGGTCACCGCTGATGGACAGGACAACACCGATGGTCAGCGGGTAGAGATCGCCTCCCACGAGGACATTAACGACGCAGCTCAGACCGTTCACGGCGAAAAGCCGGAGCAGCCGTCGACCTCCGAAGAGACCCCGACGAGCGAAGAGACGACCGAGGAGACGACCGAAGAGACAACGGAGCCGTCGTCCAGCGAGACCACTACTTCTGAGACCAGTGAGTCTGAGACTCCGACGACGTCGGAAAGCGAAGAGCAGCCGAGCTCTTCGACGACTACTCCTAACACCTCCGAGTCCACGAAGCCGGCCGCTCCGACGGAACCGACCGAGCCGACTGACAGCACTGAGTCGCAGACCACGGAACCGACCGAGCCGACTGAGACTACCGAATCGTCTAAGCCGAGCGAGCCCGCTGATACGCCGCTGGAGCCGGAGCTGCGCACGGTAGCCGAGCTTCAGGGCAACCGCATTGAGGCTAATGCCAAGGTCGTCGACACCGTGCATTTCGAGGGTCTGGTCCCTGGTAAGAACTACACCCTCTCCGGTGAACTGGTTAACAAGGCTGATGGCTCTGTGATTGGTCATGGCGAGGCGACGTTCAAGCCGACGTCGGCAAGCGGTACTGTGACTGTCACTCTTGAGGTGTCTGACTCTGTTAAGACTCCGGTTGCTGAGGCCGTCGTATTCGAGCACCTGACCTCTGATGAGGTTGACTCGACTGGTAAGGAAAGCGCTGGTCAGGTCAATGAGATCGCTGACCACGCAGATATCAACGACGCTAGCCAGACCGTGACCGGCGACGTTCCGGAGAAGCCGGAAGACACCCCGACTGAGGAAAGCGAAACTCCGTCCGAGGAGACGATCGCACCGGAGACCAGCTCGACTGAGCCGACCACGTCCACGGTTCCGGCAACGCCGAGCGACGATGAGCCGTCCGAGCAGCCGGAGACGACACAGCCGGAAGAGCCGTCTGAGACGACAACTCCGTCTACGTCCGAGTCCGAAAAGCCGAGCAAGCCGACTAAGCCCGCTCAGCCGGAAAAGCCGTCCAAGCCGGCCAAGCCTGCTCAGCCAGAGAAGCCGAGCAAGCCGACGAAGCCTGCCCAGCCGGAAAAGCCGAGCAAGCCGACTAAGCCCGCTCAGCCGGAAAAGCCGAGCAAGCCGACGAAGCCTGCCCAGCCGGAAAAGCCGAACCACCCGAGCACCCCAGCGCAGTCTGAGGACAACCCAGCCATCACGACTACTGCCGGTATTGCCGGCAAGGGTCTGGTTGAAAAGGGTGCTGTCGTCATCGACACCGTGCACTTCACTGGCCTGAAGCCGGGCACGAAGTACACGTTGACCGGTGAGCTGATGTGCAAGGAGACGGGCAAGTCCACTGGCGCTAGGAGCCGCCTGCACTTTGTGCCGACGGCATCCGCCGGCACGGTTGATGTTCCGATCATCATCACCGACGGCGACTGCGCTTCTCAGGTTGCCTTCGAGACTCTGACCGATGCCAATGGCAAGGAAGTTGCTGTCCACAAGGACATCAACTCTGCGGAGCAGACTGTCACGAACGGCAAGACCCCGGAGAACACGCCATCTGAGCATCCAAAGGATGAGGGCAAGCAGAACACGCCTAACGACGATTCCTCTGCACCTACCAGCGACTCTGCCACCCCGACCACTGTGATTAATCAGCACTCGGAGCAGAACAACACCAACGTCACCATCATCGGTGGCACTGGCCAGGATAAGCAGAAGAACCACGGAAAGCCGTTGGCTCCGAACTCGGAACGACGTGCAATTAGTTCGGTTCCGTCTGGCCCGACCGGTTTGGCTACTCACGCTCTGCCGACGGTAGCCACCAACTAAGGAGATTCCATGACTGATCAGTTTGGCTCGGACGAGACCGGCAAGGAACCTGGAAACACACCAGGCATCGAACCGGAAACCGAAACTGGCGCACTCGACCACGTTGATCCGTTTGACCAGGCCGAAGACCCGGCCGACAGCCAAGTCGAAGACCTGCAGGACGTGCCTTGGTGGAAGCAGCCAAGGGTGTATATCGCCGCTATCGCATTAATCGGCGTTATCGCTCTGCTGGTGATTGCCCAACTGAACCGCAATGATTCAGCGCTCGATGGTGCGCAGGAGAATCTGCCCACTCCAGCACAGGGTTCTCGGGGAGCCGTGCACGAGATGGAGATGCTCATTGATGGTAAGTCGGCTCCGATTGATTTCGTTCAGCTGACTGATCAGGGATCTCTGATTCCGCCGACCGATATTTCGCGCCTTGGCTGGTATTCCGCCTCCGCGATTCCCGGTGAGGAAGGTGCTGCTGGATCGTCCGTCATTACCGGTCACGTCAATGAGGTGGACCAGGGCGATGGCTACGCTGCACGTTTCGCGGACCTGAAAGCTGGTGACACTGTCACGGTGAAGGTAGATGGCGAAAGCCGAGACTTCACCGTCAGCAAGGATCCAATCCAGGTGGTCAAGGGCGCCCAGATGCCCGAGGCTGTCAACGACGCAGTTGGTGAGAACCGCTTGGTCCTCATCACCTGCGGAGGCGAGTTCGTCGGCGGCACCTTGGGTTACGCCGACAACATCATCGTCGAGGCCACTCCAGTGCGCTAATCCAGTGCGCTAGATCAGAGCACTAGGGCGCTGGGGCTCAGCCTCAACTAGTTGACCAATTTCATTGGCTGTGGCTGTTGAACGCCGTCGAACAACGGCGGCGCCGACAGTCACAGAAAAACACAGAACAAATCTGCAGAAACCCTGCAGAAACACAGAAGATAAGGAAGTACCTATGAGCATGTTGAAGAAAATCGGTGTCTGGGGTGTGGGCGCACTCGTGCTTGCCGCTCCGGTTGCCACTGCCGCACAGGCAGTAGCTGCACCTGCAAACTCTGCTGACACTGCAGTTGTCGCTCCGGGCAAGGGTGGGTTCCTCCACTCGGGCAAGCTAGCCGTCAACCGCTACGTCTTCGAGCTTGAGCACCGCGATGGCAAGGACTACGTCAACATCACCTTCACCGGCGATCACAGCGCTGACGTGCAGATCATGCCGGATGGCATGACCCCTGAGGGCAAGAAGAAGGTCGACCAGATTGGTGACGTCCTCAAGCTCAACGGCTACAACGATGTTCACTACTGGGCGGTTCTCTAAACGTCCCCTGTGACGCCGAAGCGCGCCCCGTGTCGCTTACTGTCTCTGTGCTTTTACAGGTCCTAGCACAAGGCGGTGGGTCGCGGGGCGTTTCTTGGTTTTTTGATGGTGTCCTTTTGCTTTCGCTTGACGACGTTGTCGTGACAGCAAATACGAGAAGGTTGATGAGCCCTCATTTGCCCGGCGTGCGCTGCGACGATAGCGGTAGGGGGTAAAAGCTATTGATACAAACCAACTGGTTAGCCCTGATTGGGGGGAGGGGGATAAATCGCGGAAATCTTTACGCTTTTTTGGGTGAATGAGCAAAAGCCCGTCGCGAACAGTGCAAAGAGCTATCGCGGAGGTAGTACGAAGTGTGAATGCGAAGGGTTTTCATGCCTAGGTGTCGCGGCCCGTTCTCCTTGGGGGTATCGGCCAGATGCTTAAGCGGTTAAGTTATTTATAAGCGGTTCACTGAGCGCTGTTAACCGAGCAAGCAATGAGCTTGAGCTGCAATGTTTATACATTCAAACATTAAAGTTCATAACGCTTAGGCTTAAAAGGTTAGACAGACTGGTCTTTTTCTTAAGGAAAATCTCAGTTTTGGCAAGTCGGGGAACGTTGGTGTCGCCGTCTGGAGTGAATCGCGAGACGTATTGAAGCGTGTCGCTTCATTTTGGACTTCTGTAAAGGACCTGTTTTCGTGAATAAGTTCTCCCGTACCGCCCGCTCGGTAACTTTCGCTGCCATCGTCGGTCTGTCGATGGGTGTCTCCGCCCCGGCTGCAATCGCTCAGGACACTTCCATCAACCAGGCTGCCGGGGACTCCCCACTGGTGAATAAGAACGCCAAGGGCTCGCTCACCATTCACAAGTTCGGTAACCCGACCAGCGAAGGCCAGCCGTCTGGTACCGAAGCTGATGTCGAGGACGTTAAGGCCAACGGTGGTAAGGTGCTTGAGGGTGTCGGCTTTACCGTCTACAAGATCAACAAGACTGCAGATGGCGCTACCCCCATCGATGTCACCACCAACGAGGGTCTGCTGGCTGCTTCGAAGCTGAAGGCTGAAGACTTCTCCCAGGGCGCACAGCTGAAGGACGGCCTCCCGGCTGGAGTCCTCACCGAGGTCGCATCCGGTAAGACCGGCCCAGACGGCAAGTGGGTCGTTTCCCAGAATCTTGACCTCGGTGCTTACCTGGTTGTTGAGACCGGTCCGAAGGAAGGCTACGACCCGGCTGTTCCGTTCATCGCTTTCGTTCCGATGACCGCGGATAACGGTGGGGATAACCAGGGCACTAGCTGGAACTACGATGTCCACGCGTTCCCGAAGAACTACAAGGACGAAGAGCCGACCAAGACCGTCAAGGACAAGGACCAGAACGCTGGTGATAAGAACCTTGTCTACACCGTCACAGGTACTGCTCGCCAGCTGAAGCCGAACACGGAGCGCACCCAGTTCCAGATCACTGACCAGATTGACCCGAAGCTGGAAATCACCGACGTGAAGGTGACGGTCGCTGGCCAGGAGATCCAGCCGACGCAGGATGTTGATGGGAAGTTCTTCGAGGGCAACAAGGTCGACGTCGCCCTGAAGCCAGAAGTTGCAAATACTCTCAAGGCCGGTGACAAGGTCGTCGTTACCATCACCACCAAGCTGAAGCCTGAGTTCGCGAAGGATACCGATATCGCGCCGAACAAGGCTCTGGTCTTCCAGAACAACCCGGATGGTACCGAAAACTCCACTCCGAAGGAGACTCCGGAGGTCAAGACCTACTGGGGTGGCCTGCAGTTCAAGAAGGTCGATGGCAACCGCAAGGGTCTGGAAGGCGCCGAGTTCCAGATTGTCCGCCAGGAGGCTGGCAAGCAGTGCTCCGAAATTGACACCACCAAGAAGGATTCCTGGACTCCGGTAAACGGTCAGCAGGGCGGCGAAATTAAGACCACCTTCGTCTCTGGCCAGGACGGTATCGTCAAGATTACCGGTCTTCACGTCAACGACTTCGAAGACAATGCTGAGGTTGCCGCTGATGACCAGTCCCACTACTGCCTGATTGAGACCAAGGCTCCGAAGGGCAAGGAGCTGCTGCCGGAGGCACTCGAGTTCAAGCTGGTTGCTACCTCGACTGACCCGGAGCGCGTCTACAAGCTGGCTTCCGTCCAGGTCGGCGCTAACCCGGGTGAGGTCGTTAACTCCGACGACACTACCCCGAACCTGCCGATGACCGGTGGTGCCGGTATTGGCATCCTGGCTGCTATCGGTGCAGCTATCGTCGCAGCTGGTGCATGGTTCGCCCGCCGCGGTTCCAAGAACTAAACCCGAGTAAAGGCTCGGTCACTGGAGCTCTTTAGCTCCAGTGTTGCGGGAATAGCGTGCGTTCAACAGCGCACGCCATTCCTGTAGTTTGCGCATCACTGAAATTACTGTTGCGGCCTTTCGATGTGCTCTTTTTCAACAGCAGGCATTCCCATGCCGGTGAGAAAGAGAAAGGCCACATCCCTTTTTGATTGACTTCTTGGGAGTTCCTCCGTGGGTAAACACTCTGCGTCGACTCTGACGCGGGACGCATCAGCTGAGCAGCCTAATCAGCCTGAGCAGGCGAAAAAGAACAGCATGGTTCTCCCCGCAATTCTGGTGATTGTGGGTTTACTTGTGATGCTGTACCCGGTTGTCTCCACGGCATTGAATAACTACGGCACCTCTAAGGCGGCCAAAGAGTTCGCCAAGCTGGAGAAGTCCGTACCCCAAGAAGTTAAAGATGAACAGTGGGAGCGTGCTCATTCTTACAATGAGCGCCACACCACCGGCCCGATTCTGGACCCGTGGCTTAACGAAATTAATGACCACAACCCTGAGTACGCCGCTTATCTCGATCAGCTAAACGCTACCGACGTGATGGCGCGTCTAATCTTCCCAGAGATTAAGGCCGACCTGCCGATCTACCACGGCACCAGCGATGAGGTGCTCGCTAAGGGGCTCGGACACCTATACGGATCCGATCTTCCAGTCGGCGGTGTTGGAACCCACTCCATCATTACCGGTCATACCGGACTTACTAACGTAACGCTCTTCGATAACCTGCGGAAAGCAAAAGAGGGAGACGCCTTCTATATCCAGGTCGCAGGTCACAAGCTGAAGTACGAGATTGATCAAATCAAGGTTGTACTTCCGCATGAGACCGATGATCTTCGTCCCATTGAAGGCCAGGACTACATCACCCTCATCACTTGCACTCCTTACGGAATCAACACGCACCGTCTGCTAGTGCGTGGGCACCAAGTGCCGATGGATCCGTCGGAAAGCAATGTCTTCGACCAAACGCACGGAGCTGGATGGCAGTGGTGGATGTACGCCCTGCTCGTAGCGGTGTTTGTGCTTGGCACAGGCTTTGCGTGGTGGCTCTGGCGCCAACGCCTCGACGCCGACGAAGAGCTTGACGACGACGCCGAGAACGCGGACGTCGAGACTGCTGATGGCGACGCAGACAGCGATGAACTCGCTGACGGCAGCGAATCAGCGTCCGAGGATAATAACAACACTTCGTGGTGGGAAAACGACAATGAATAAATATTTGACATCCACCTGGAACCGGATAGCTGCGTTCTTAGCTGCCTGCGCTCTGGTTGCAGTGATGGGTGCAATCGGCGCGAATGACGCCAACGCGGCCAGGATTGTTGGACGCGTGGACGCTCCGGGCGTTTCAGCAACGAGCGGCACTGACATTGTGCGAATTACCTTGAGCCCAGGAAACCCGGACGATGATAATTCGTCGGCATCGGGCTCTATTTCTGGCGTGACCATTCATCTGGAACGTCTCAAGGGAATCTCGCCGGCGAGCCAGCAGGACCGCGAGAAGGTGGAAAACGCCACCGCAGCTGAGCTTGCCGAGTGGCCGAAAGACCTCCACTTCAGCCAGGTCACTGACGAAAACGGCTCTGTTAAATTCAGTGACCTGCCGGAGGGTATTTACCTTGTGACCTCGACGGCTCCGAACGACAGTTATCGGGAGATCAACCCCTTCTTGGTATCGGTGCCTTTCTATGGCGCGGACTATGACTCCACTCCTGTAGAGGGAGTCATTGTGGCGAAGTCGCACAAGCCGGGGGAGACACCACCACCGTCGACGCCTCCGACCACTCCGCCGAAGACCCCTCCGACAACACCACCTGGAACTCCGCCGACTACGCCGGGCACATCGACCCCGCCGAAGACTCCTCCGACCACTCCGGGTGAACCGGGAACCTCGACGACCACTTCGACTACCTCCACGCCACCTGATGAGCCTGGTACCTCGACGCCTTCGGGCTCGTCGGGTTCATCCTCAAGCTCGGGAAGTAGCGGAGGATCCGGCTCCTTGGCGCTCACCGGTGTGCAGGTAGCAGGCCTGGTAGCTGCCGCTGCAGCACTAATCGGCGGAGGATTCGTCATTATCGCCGCTAGCAAGAAGAACTCAGAAAGTGGGAAGAACTAATGTTTTCGACAACATTCCGCTTGCCGGATTCAATGCGAACTACGCTTCGCATGTTCTTGGCCGCTTTGCTAGCGGTAGCTCTCGTTGTCAGCGGTCAGGCGTTTGCGCCCAATGCGCCACAGGCACAGGCGCAGACGGAGGTTATTCCGACGTCTCCGCCGAAGCATGAGTTTAACAAGATTAAGGTGCAGCCCAATCCGGGCGATGCAAAATTTGAGTTCACTATTGATAGCGACGCGACGATTGACAGTCTTCAGTTCAATGTTGGTGGATCAGAGTGGCTTAAGGGATATGAGCTAAGTATTAATGGCAGGACGATTCCGTCTCAGTTCGCCCCAAATATAGGGTCTGGTGCATCGAAAAAGGCACCGTTTGAAATTGTGCACAGCGGATTGAATCAAACGGTGAAAGCGGGCGATAAGATTAACTTAGTATTGAACTACAACAGTTCGACAGCAACTGGCAGCGTATCCGTCACCCTTCGCGGTACTCCCGACGGCTCTACTGAGCCCACCGGCCCAAGTGAGCCAACTGACCCGACGGAGCCTACCCAGCCGACAGAGCCAACTGAGCCCACCGAGCCCACCGAGCCGGAGAATCCGGAGCCAGAACCAGGAACGGTAACTCCTGCGGATCCGACCCTTGTTGATCCCGCGACTGCACCGGAGTGCGTGGAGAAGGCGTACATCAATATCCCGGACACCAAGGGTGTTGATTACTACCTCAACGCAGAGAAGAAGCCGGCTGGCCGGCACGTCTACGAGCAGAACAAGCCGGGTACAGTCAAGGTCACTGCAATGGCACAGTCGGGGTTTAAGCTTGCTCCGAACGCGCGTACCGAGTGGACTTTCAATCTAAGTGGTGAAGTTAAAGACTGCTCAAATTCTTCTGAAGATCCCAAGCCACCGGCTGTCGAAGGGCGTCACTTTGATGCCATCGGCCACGAGTTTGCAGTTAAAGCTGACCCAGTAGATCCGAAGAAGCCTAATGCCTTTACGGCTAAGGTGACTGAGGAATCTCACATGAAGTACGCAACCGTGCGTATCGAGACTGACGCGACCTTCTTGGATCCGCAGAAGTACAACCTCACTCTGGACCAGATTGAGCCAGGCGTAACTCTGCAGAAACGCAACGTCAATATTGGCAACGGCTTCATCACCATGGACGTTGTTCCGGTAAAGGATGGTAAGCCGGTTGACTCTGCCCTTGTACCGAAGGATGCGGTATTCACTTTCACTAATAATCTTTCGCAGAACAAGAATTTGAAGGTCACCCTCGATGTGTATGGAGAGAAAAAGGACGAGCCAAAACCACCGGAGATTATCTCGCCACCAGATGGAGCCAAATGGGTGCATGGGCGAGTCCCTAACCCGCCGATGCCACAGCGTTGTGGTCTGCGTATTGCTGTAGTAGCAGACCTTTCGACATCGCTCCGTTACGCAGATACTGATGGTTTCGAAGCATCTAAAAAGGCCGCGAATGCATTTATCGATTCCCTGCAGGGCACTCCAGCCGAGCTCGGCATCTATAACTTCGCAAGTGACGGTCCGGCTAATCAGGCTGGAACGACACACGGTCAGAACCCACCATATATTTCAATGCTGTCGGAGCAGGGCGTCCAGCGAGCAAAGGACGTAGTTAAGAACTGGAGCTATAACGCAAATAACAGTGCTACGAACTGGGAAGCGGGCCTGAAGCAGGTCAAGGATAACGACTACGACGTGGTGTACTTCATCACTGATGGTATGCCCACGACCTCCTCGACAATCAAGAGCAAGGGCATCGGTGGTGAATTCGTTCAGGCTAGTGCTCTCAACGACGCAATCAAAGCATCCAACGAACTCAAAGCTGCCGGTACCCGTGTTGTGCCGCTCATGGTCGACCTGACTCTTGGCGGGCGAAGCAGCCAACGCCCCGTTGTAACGAATGATCTGGTGCTCAAAGACGCCAAGCGCATTGGCTGGCAAGCAGATCCGGGACAAGCCCCAGGCCTCTACTACAAAATTCGAAGTGATCACCCGAAGGCTTCGCACGCCAATTACATCAACACCGACACCATGGCGAATCTGAAAATGGCGTACGACGCGGCAGGCAACCAGGCCCTGCAGGTGTTTGAACGGATGCCTAATGGGAGGTTAAACACAGTTACTTCGGACATGTCTAGGTGGACCTACGGTACGCGTGATGTCAAGACCATGGGCGAGGATATCTCGGGCACTGATGACACGGTGAGGGTGTCTAACTACAGCAAGCTTGCCGAACAGATGAAAACAATCGCCCAAGACGTAACCACACGATGCAACGGTGTAGTGAAGGTCAAGAAGAGGATTGTCGATGAAAACGGCAAGGTTCTCGAAGACGGTGCCCCTGGTTGGGAGTTCACACTGTCCGCAAATAACAATGTCATCGGTTCTGGTAATGGCCCGCTGGTTCATCAGTCGATGAAGGTAACCTCCGGTTCTGAATCCGACAAGGGTACTGCATCGTGGAACATTGAAAGCGAGCGTGAGCAGTCGCTGGTTCTGACTGAAACACAGAAGCAGGGCTTCACTTTGTTCCGCCGCGGTGACACCTTGGATTCCACCGGTGACTTCAACGCCGTATGTACTCAAACCCGCGACGGGAAAACCTCACCTCTCAAGGTGGAAAATGTGGGCGAGTTCGGTTTCCGCGTAAAGATGTCGGAATCCAATAAGGTCCTGTCTTCCGTCTCCTGTGTCGTCGATAACTACGAAGCGCCGGACACCAAGCCGGGCAAGCTGACCTTGGAAAAGGCGGAGTACGTCGATGGTGAGGGAGTCAAGATTCTACCGGGACTTGGTGGTGCAACCTTCGATATCTACCCCTCGGCTGGTGGGCAGCCGGATTACAGTGGAGGACCGGTCTACACCATCACGCCTGCTCAGAAGTCAATTGAAATCACTGAAACTGGCACTTTCTACCTTGTAGAAACGATGGCACCGGCAGGACTTAGCCTGCTGCCAGAGCCAGTAGCTTTTGAAATCTCAATTGACCAGGAGACCAAGGAGTACACCGTCTCAGTGGTAGGTGGCAGCAGCCCGCTTATCAAGGCCGAAGGCTCCGGCGAACTCATGATCATGCAGGTGACCGACACCAAGACCGGTAAGCTGCCAAAGACCGGCGGAAACGGAGTTCTTCTCTGGACACTGTTTGGTGCGGTAGTCGCAAGCTGCGGTTGGTTCTGGACTCGCCGCCAGCAGTCCTAATAACAAGAATGGGTTCTGTGCAGTCGCCTGCACAGAACCCATTGGGCAGCACAAAGAACAAGACTCGCGTCCCACCCATCAGGAAGCCCTACGCAAACAAAGCCCTTTTACCAGGGTGAGTTAGCGGTGATATAGGAACCAAGCTGCTGCCCGTTCCCATCGATGATGTTCCAGGTAGTCGATACAACGCCGACAGCGCCTTTTTCCGGAACCCATACAGGGCCACCGGAATCGCCTCGTTGAGCGTGTACGTTCTGAACCTGTAGAGCGTTGTCCTCGATTTGGTATGCCTCGCGATCAGCGGCTAAACCGCAGGAAACTCTCCCCGTAGTGTTTCCGTATATGCAGACTGTCTCGCCAGTTTGAACATCTGTGGGGGATAGAGTCGAATCGCCTGAATACGAATTCTCACCGGCAGTAGCGGGGTCATCAAGCGAGACAACTCCAATGTCGTTTCCTGTATCTAGTGAATGGTCATAGGTGGGAGACGGTTGGAATACTCCAATTTTCTGAAAGGTCCCATCCGTCACTGTGTCTCCGTCTTGTCCACAATGACCTGCAGTGTAGATTTGCGAATTGGTTTTGTCGACATAGCCGGCTGTACAGACACTAGCCTGTGGTCCATTAGCGTGAACGATGACAACTGGATCGCCTTGGTTGATGGTGGCCGCGTAGGCCGGTAGTCCGGTTGTAGCGGTGATAACGGCAGTGACAGTGAAAATCCATGAAGGTCTATTCATGGGGAAATCTGCTCCTCAGTGAGTTGGTCGGTGGCGGCCCAAAAACTGGTTGTGGCGTTTTCAGGTCGCGCATTGAAAAGCATTTCCTCAGGCTGTGGTTCCTAGAGGGCGAATACGAACGCGCAAAGTAAGCGTCCAATCATCCCAAAGATGCGTAAAAACAAAGCTAATCTCGTCGAAAAAGATGGAACGTATGCGTGTCGGGCAGTTCATATACCCGTTTCGTATCGCGAATATAAGGAAATATATAAACCTATCAGTTAAGACAGAACCTACGCTCAAGTGATCAATCATGTGCGGTAGCGTTCTAAAAATGGGGTAGAAGAAAGGCCAACGCCCATTGGGGAGTGGGGCTAAACAGCTGCAGAGTTGCCGCTGGCGCTGTCGCCGTCGTCAAGCGCGGCAACCAAATCGCGGTGCGCACGAGTTCCGATCGTGGTCGGCATTAACACACCGCTGAAACGTGGAATCGCGCTGCGAGTTGCCACTCGTTATACAAAGTTGTCGAATTTGTTAGCAAACGGCTGGCACGTGGGGTTCGTTCGTGATGCCAGAACGGGAAATGAGAGGTCATATCCTGCCGTCAAGCAGGGATAATCTAGAAATTACAGAGCTCTCCGTGATGCCGGGGAAGAAGGGTACATCAAGTCTGTAATCCAGTTTTCTAAGAGCCTTTCATAACGAAATCCCTGCTGGAGGGGCTCTCTCGCAGTCATGTACTCCTAGTCGCACTGCAGGTTTCCTGTGGCGGCTATAGCATCGGCATTGTCCAGACATTTCGTCTACAACACTGAGAACAGGAACGGCACATCATGGCTGACAACGCAAAGAACACTGCTAAGAACACCCCGGCAACTCAGGCTGGCTCGGACTCCGCGAATAAGGGAACCGGCCACGGCCACACTTCTATCGACGACAGCGTCGTCTCCAAGATTGCCGGTATCGCTACCCGCGAGGTCTCCGGTGTCTATGACCTTGGCGGCGGCATGGATCGCTTCGCTGGCTCCGTCCGTGAGTTTGTTTCCGGCGGCAGCGCCAACGTATCCCAGGGAATTGCTGTTGAGGTCGGCGAGCGTCAGGCTGCAGTCGACGTCACCATCATTGCCGAGTACGGCGTTGCCATCCACGAGCTGGCTGAGGCTATCCGTCAGAACGTCATTAGCTCCGTTGAGCGTATGACCGGCCTCGAGGTCACTGAAGTCAATGTCGATGTTTCCGATGTCCACACCGACTACCAGACCCCGCAGGAGCGCGAAGAAGAGGCCGCTAAGCAGCGCGAAGAGCAGCGCAAGGCCATCGCGGCTGCTAACGAGCCCAAGGAACAGCCACGCGTCCAGTAGTTGACAACTATTGCGCGTCGGAGCAGGGCAAGATGGGTAGTTAGGCCCGTATAAAGGGGAATTTCATGTTCGATAATTACACAAAGACCTTCGCGACGATTGCCGTTGTCCTGTGCTTCGCCGCAATGATTGGTGGTTTCACGGGTTTTCTTGCGGTTATTGCCTTCGGAGGTCTGGCCGGTGCAGCCGGTGCGGTACTCGATGGCAAAATCGATGCGCCCGAACTCAACCGTAAGTTCAACCGAGGAGGCCGCCGACGGTGACTATCCACGTTCCAGCAACGCGTGGCACCACCGTCGTAAGCGAAAAGGCAATCCGCCGCATCGTAGAGATGGCCGTGCGCGCGGTTCCCGGCACCCTCGACCAATCCCGTGTGCTCGGGCGCGACTATCCAATTGTCTCTATCGATAGTGAGATTGCCCCTAGTTCTGCCACGACCAATGCCGTTAGTGCAGTTCGAGTCGCAGTTCGCGCCGTTGCATCATGGCCGGCGCCGACAGCGGAAATTGCGGTGCGCATTCGGTCCAGCGTTGCCGCCTGGCTCGCTGATATGGCCGGTCTTGAAAATGTCACCGTCGATGTTGACATCGACAGCGTCGAACCCGGGCACGTGCGTGTCACCAGAGAGGACTTGGCGCACTTTTCGGATCACCCCCAGCTGACACCTGTCCGGGTGAATCAGCAGGTAGTAGCCGCCCCGCAGGTGCGGTGGGTCCCAGAAGTGCAGTCCATCGCTGTACCGACACCGCAGCCAGTGCGCAGTATTTCAGTACCGCAGCCACAGTCAGTGCGCAGCATTACTCCAGTGGCACCGCAGCCGGTACGCAGCATTACTCCGCCGCGTCCAGAACGAGTACGCAGTGTCCCAGCGCCTGCTCCACAACCGGTGCGCTTCATCACGCCGCCGAAGCCGCAACCAGCCCGACGCATTGTTGCACCACCGCCGCTGCCAGTGACTCGCACCTCGGCACCGAAGCCGGTACCGGTGCGTCGCACACCAACTCCACGGCCAATACAACTGCGAAAAGTCGCAGCACCAAAGCAGACGTCCTTGGTACAGGTGAGTGTCCCCCGGCAACCAAAGCTGCGTCCGGTACGAGTGCCGTCGCCACGCACAATTAGCGTTAAGACGCCACGACCAGCGCTACTGCGGCCGGTTAAAGCGCCGCGTCCAACCCGGTTGAAACAAGTTCGCGCACCGCGACAGGAGCAGCTGCGCCCGGTATCCGTGCCACAACCACGTACCGTGGTGGTAAGCACGCCAGAGCCGCGCCCACTGAAAAAGATTGAGGTGACACCCTATGACGCCGACTGAGAGGTCATCGGCCGCGGTGGTCTCGGACGAGTCAGTCGAAACTCGCCAGGGACGTGACCCGCGTCAATCACCAAAGGTCCGCGGGCTGGGAGTTTTCGCCGGTCTGTTGATGATTGCAGCGGCCATAGTCGCAGGTAGAGAAGCAATCATTAGCGCCAATAGCTCAGGTGACACCTCATGGTTACAACCGGTATTCGACTGGTTCAGCAACCCACAGGGCTCAGCCGCGTCATGGGTGTTGCTCCTCGTCGGAATCCTCGCTGCAATCTATGGGCTGGGGCAGCTCATCGCGGTGTTTCTTCCCGCCCCGCGCCGGTATGTACGCGTCGATGACGATGGCAACCTGCCAGTGTGGATGCATAAGTCTGACTACCAAGAAATCCAGAATGGCACGGCACTTGCTTCCGGAACTCACGGCGGATACGAAGGTGATGACAAGTGAAAACATCAGTAAGCGTATTCGACCGAATTGTGTTGTTCCTCTTCTCAGCGCTGTTACTACTGGTAGCAACATGGGCGATTGCTAGCTACCTCGATGTCGCTCCTGCACAGTGGCTTCATGACACCGGGCGGATGGAATCCTGGGGAAAACTACCTGAGCAAAGCTGGTATGTTCCCGTCCTCGGTGTAATCACAGCGATTCTAGCGGTGGTCGGCTGCAGCCTGGTGGTCGCTAATCTGCGATCGCACCGGTTCAGCACGGTCGCCGCATCGGAATCACAGGAAAAGTTAGGAGAGATTTCGCTGCCGGTCGCCGATGTTGCCGATGCGGTGTGCACCGATCTAGAGCGCAACGCCCACATCAACCAGGCGGATTCACGGGTCTACCGGGATAATGGAATACCCACCTTGGAAGTGACTGTGGCAATGCCACCGCAGGCGAGCCTCCCCGCCGTTGTAGCTGCCCTGAAAAACGCGGAGCGTGAAATGCGTGATGCCCTCGGCCATGCGGATATCGCCTCGACCTACAAAATCGAACTGGACCGTTAGTTAGCCTCGCGGGAGAGACAACCTACAACGGCTAGCTACGTCCCCTGGACGGAGCGGGTCTAAACAGCTGCAGAGTCGCCGTTGACACTGTCGCCGTCGTCAAGCGCGGCAACCAGATCGTGGCGTGCACGGGCGACACGGGAGCGAATAGTGCCCACGCGACAACCTGCGATTTCCGCGGCCTCCGCGTAGGAGTAACCCAGCACCTGCGTCAGAATGAGTGCCTCGCGGCGTTCCTCCGGCAGCTGCTCCAGCAGCACGCGGGCGTCAGCGAGCTCTGACCACGACTCGCCAGTCGTAAACTGCTCGGCAGCGTTTTCTACTTCCACCGCAGACTTCTTCGGGCGCGCCGAATCATGGCGGACCGAATCCACCCACACGCGCCGGGCCAGCGACAACAGCCAGGTGCGGGCAGAAGAACGCGCCGCAAAACGGGGAAGTGCCCCCATGACACGCAGATACGTCTCCTGCGTTAAATCATCCGCAGCATCAACGCCGCCGAGATGTGCGACCAGACGCCACACGTCCTTCTGCGTCAGCCGCACGAACTCCGTCAGCGCAGCCTGATCACCGCGACCGGCTTTCAGCGCCAGCTGCGTGATGTATTCGTCATTAGAGACGAGGCGTGCGGGAGTCATGGACATAGCTTAGCAACTTAAAACCTAAAGATAATTCGCCTGGCTGCACGTGGCCTCACCTGCAAAAAGCAGGCGGCGACGCAGCCAGGCGAACTAGGGGCTGAAATGCTAGAAGCGGATGGCGTCGATGGGCTTGACGCGGACGGCAATAGTGGCCGGGATGATACCTGCCAGTGCGCCCACAAGTGTCGCGACCAGCACGCCGATCACAGCGGCCGTGACGGGGTAGGCCACGGCGCCGGTCTCCAGCGGCAACGCCAGCATCTTATCCAGCGGCAGCTGCTTGACCGTGATGATCGAGGCAATCACGCCAACCACGCCCGCCACCGTCGTGGCGACGATCGACTCCAGGAACACAGAGATAAAAATCCTGCCTGCCGACGCGCCCATTGCGCGACGAATACCAATCTCACGAACGCGGTGACCGATGGTGACAATCGAGACCGTGAGCAGCCCCAATGCGCCAAGCGCAATCACAATGCCACCGATAATGCCCAGCGCAGTGGTGATGGTGTTATTCATTTCCTGGGAAATCTGCGTGTCCTTCTCCGACAGGGAGGTATTCACCTTCCAGCTGGGGCCGAGCTCCGCCTGGAAAATGTTGTGCAGCGCCTTCTGGTTCTCCTTCGCGGATTCTTCAGGCGTCGCGACGAGAAGTTGCGGCTCACCCACCTGTCCTTCGTAGCCGGCGTTGAGGAAGGAATCGTAGTGCGTGACAATGCTCGGGGCGTCCCATGAACCCAGAGACTTATACACTCCCACCACGGTGAAGGTGGTGTTACCCGTTTCCTTCAACCTGAAGGTTGGATGGTCGGCTAGCGCTGGGTTGCCCAGACTTTCGTAGAACTGGTCGTTGACCACCACGGGGTTCATCAAGCGCTGGCCATCGGCATCTTCCAAACGACGTCCCTGCACGATGGTGCGGGCGTAGATATCGAACCAACCGGGGTCAGCGGCGATCAGCTCGGGAGTACCTGGCGAAAAACACTCGTAATCATCCGGAGCGCAGTCATCCATATTTTGCTCGGGTGTCGCTGGCTGCATGCGAACTCGGGACCACAAGTTGGCATGGGTGGTCTTCACCAGGCGATGCGTGGCAGTGGAAAAGGCGTCATTGATAGACCCGTCCGGGTTGAGGACGCTCAAATCGTCCGGACCGTTTCCGCCGGTGCCCTCGCCGCCGAAGCTTCCAAAGCTATCGGCCATTGTGCCGGCGCTGCCGTCGCCGAAGCCGCTGTCGCCGAAGTTACTGCCTTCCTCGGAATCGGAGCTACCCGCTCCGGCAGTCAAAGTGACCGTTCCGGCGACACCCGTGCTCTGTGCGGTGACCGCATCCTGAGAGCTGGTGAGAATATTGCCAAGTGCAATAACCGTGGTCATCGCCCACACTGCGGCAGCCACACTGACCAGCGACAGCATGATGCGGCCACGGTTAATGCGCAGCTCATGCCACGCCTCCAGCAGAGCGCCGAGATAAGGCGTTGCTGCATAGAGGAAGGAAGGCCGTGACTTCGATTCGGTTTCATTATTCGTCGTCATCAGCAGCCTCCTCGGAGCCTTGCATAGCGTTGGCAGCAGATAGTAGGACGGAGTCGGCGTGCAACTGACCGTCGCGAAGCTCAAGCACCCGATCGCCGCGCTCGGCGACCTCTAAATCGTGTGTGATCAGAATCAATGCGGCGTTGTTTTCCGCCGCGACTTCTTCGAGCAAATTCATGACGATCTTGCCGGTGTCGACATCGAGCGCACCGGTGGGCTCATCGGCAAGAATGAGTTGCGGTTGGCGTACGAGCGCGCGGGCAATAGCCACACGCTGCTGTTCACCACCGGAAAGCTGGGAAGGCGTGGCCTCTAGGCGATCGCCCAGGCCGACGCGCTCCAGCATCGCGGCGGCGAGCTCGGTGCGATTCCAGAACTTCTCACCTCGGTCGTACATCAGCGGAACCTCGACGTTTTCCAGCGTGGTGCGGGAGGGGAAGAGGTTGAACTGCTGGAAGACGAATCCCAAATTATCGCCACGAAGTGCAGCGCGTTTCCTGTCCGACAAAGTGGAAATATCAGTGCCGTCGAACGTGTACGTGCCAGAATCCGGCAAATCGAGCATGCCAATGATGTTCAGCAGCGTTGACTTACCCGAACCGGACTGGCCGACAATGCTGAGGTGCTCACCGCGTGGCACGTCGAGGTCGATGCCTTTCAAAATAGGCAGCTCCTCGCCATTGGGGAGCGTCACTGTTCGAGTGACTGCGGTCAAACTAAGCATGGCGCGGGCCTACTTTTCAGAGCCAGCGTCATCGCCGGACTCATCGAAGCCAGTGTCGCTGCCATCACCAGTGCCGTCGCCGGCGGACTCGTCCTTGTAGGAAGGCACGTACTCCAAGACCTGCTGGCCTTCCTTCAGGCCGCGCTTGATCTCAATGAAAGTGCCATCGTTGGCGCCCAGCTCAACCTTGATCTTTGTGGGCTTGCCGCCATCCTTAGCTGGAGCGTAGACGACACCTTCGCGGAAGCGTCCCTCCACTGCGGTCACCGGTAGTGCCGGGACCTCCGAGGTGGTGCCACTGCCAAGAATCAGCGTGGCAGGAACACCTTCGTAGACGGTCTGATCTGCGGGAATATCGCAGCGTAGCTGTGGGCCGCCCGAGGAATTTCCAGCAGCGGCGGCGCCCATGCCAGCGCCATCCCCGGCGCCAGTGTTCTGCGAGCCCGCGCTACTTCCCGTGACGGTCTTCACCGAATCGCACAAAAACGGTGCCGGGCCATCGGTGATAGCGAGGCGGCCATTGTTAATCGAGTCTCCCAGCGTGTACAGCTGGCTCGGCTTAATAGGTGCTACGGCGTGGAAGCTGTTCGGCGAAATCGTGCCAATCTCCTGGCCGATCTCAACCGTCTGGCCGATGACGATATCCCACTGCACAGTGCCAGAAGCCTTAGCGGTGATGTTTCCCCAAGTCACGGTAGTTTCGGGTGCGGCGGCTGCGGCGTTTTCTTCATCGGAATCCGCGCCGCCGGAGGTGCTGGCAGTCTCAGATACCGAGGTCTTCTTCACCTGAAGCAGGTTTTGCCCCTCTACGGCGTTGCCGCCGCTGTTGACATAGGCGTCAGTGATTTCACCGGAAGCGTTGGCGCGGATCACGGTGGGCTCGTCCGGGACGATGGTGGCAGACAGCTTCTGCGTGTTATTGATCCGCTGAGGGGATAGCTCCGTGGTGGGCTGGGAGAAATCACCGGTTGCTTGCGCATAGTCCTCGTCGTTAGCGGGGAAGAATGCGATCTTGAGAAGCGCAACGGTCGCCAGCAACGCCAGCGTGTACTTGAAGACTGTGAGCGCTTTTGCGCCCCTCCCTTGTTTTTTCATGTCTGCAGAAGTATCCGATCAGAATCCAAATTGACAGCGTGGTACGCGTGAAATCCTACCCTTAACCCCCGTGGGCAGTGGTAGTGCTGGCTATACCTTTTATTCAGTGCTGATAGGTATTGCATGAAAGCGCGGTAAGTGCTTTTCGACGGCCATCGCGTGTGGTTTTCGCGGAGGGAATTTTGCCCTTTTTAGGGCCGAGTGTTTGCGGCTGATACAGCGAACCTAATCGGACTAATAATTAAGGCCACATATCAATCGCGGGAGACTAATAGGAAAAATATGAAACTTCGTGTAGGGTGGAAAACGTCAGGGCATGTTGTGACTGCCATCTAGCCCCTGTCTTTAGGAGGAAATCCCCATGTCCAATCTCTATGAAGGTTCCAATGGTCCGACCACTCGCCTCAACGGTGCGCCGGTTCCTACAGAGCAGCACTCGCTAACCAATGGCCCACAGGGAGGTATTAACCTCCACGACATCCACCTGCTGGAAAAGCTCGCGCACTTCAACCGTGAGCGCATTCCGGAGCGCGTTGTTCACGCTAAGGGTGCAGGTGCTTTCGGTGAACTGACCATCACCGAGGATGTCTCCAAGTACACCAAGGCTGCAGTATTCCAGCCGAACACGGTCACGCCGATGCTGGCGCGATTCTCCACTGTCGCAGGTGAGCAGGGCTCCCCGGATGGCTGGCGTGACGTGCGCGGCTTTGCACTGAAGTTCTACACCGAAGAGGGCAACCTCGATATCGTGGGCAACAACACGCCAGTGTTCTTCATCCGCGATGGCATTAAGTTCCCGGACTTCATCCACTCTCAGAAGCGCCTGCCGGACACAGGTTTGCGCGACGCCAATATGCAGTGGGATTTCTGGACTGCCTCTCCGGAGTCCGCTCACCAGGTCACTTACTTGATGGGTGACCGCGGTATTCCGAAGGACTTCCGTCATATGGATGGCTTCGGTTCTCACACCTATCAGTGGATTAACGCTGAAGGGGAGCGTTTTTGGGTTAAGTACCACTTTAAGACTCGCCAGGGCTGGGAGTTCCTGACGGATGATGAAGCCGCCGAGCTGGTTGGCGAAAACACCGACCACGCTCGCCAGGATCTCTTCGAGGCGATTGAGCGCGGCGACTACCCAACCTGGGACGTCAAGGTGCAGATCATGCCTTACGACGAGGCCGCCAGCTACAAGGTGAACCCGTTCGACCTGACCAAGACCTGGTCTCAGAAGGACTACCCGCTGATTCCGGTCGGCCACTTCACTCTGAACCGCAATCCGGGCAACTTCTTTGCTGAGGTTGAGCAGGCCGCTTTCGCACCGTCGAATACGGTCCCGGGTGTCGGCTTCTCGCCGGACAAGATGCTGCTGGCGCGTGTGTTCTCCTACGCTGATGCGCACCGCTACCGCCTTGGCGTCAACAGCGATCAGCTGCCGGTGAACCAGTCTCGCTGCCCAGTGAATTCCTTCTCGCAGGATGGTGCGGCCACGTACTACTACTCGGATCCGAAGCTGCCGGTTCACGGCTCCAACGCCACCGCTCGCGGCCCGGAGGCCGATACTGAGGCTGCGGCTAAGGCCGCTGGTTGCCCAGTGCGCTCCGGTCACGCCGGCCAGGTCGATGCTGGTGCCTTTGGTCAGTGGGAGAGCGTGGGCGAAGAGTTCTACGCTGGCGCCTACGTGCAGCACCCTGAGGATGATGACTTCTCGCAGCCAGGCGACCTTGTTCGCAACGTGATGGACGATGCCGAGCGCGATCGCTTGGCAAACAACATCGTCGGTGCCATGCAGGGTGTTTCCCCAGAGGTGGAGCAGCGTGTCTACCAGTACTGGACCAACGTTGATTCCTGGCTCGGTGCCGAGGTGGAAAAGCGCTTTAAGGCAACGAAGTAAAGCAACCGCGTAGGGCTGTGCAGTAAAACCGCAGAGTAGAGCTGCACAGTCACGCGGTAGATCAAAGTAAATAGAAAAGCGTTAGCCCTGCAAATGGTTGAACCATCTGCAGGGCTAACGCTTTATTTAAAACTTCTGTCTGTGCATGACAGCCACGGCTTTGTGGTTGCCTGCACGCCGGCCCGGTTTGGGCGGCTAAGGAACAACCCTAAGTGTGAGCTGTTTTAGGCACCGATGCCCGGCAGGCTCGGGGAGCCGTTGAAAAGCGACTTCGGAGCAGCTGCAGCCTCGTCGGCTTCTTCGGCGGACTCGGACACCTCTCGACCCTGTTCGGCAGCGTCGGAGACACTATCAGCCTCAACGCCGGAGACGTGGGTGGAGTTGTCGTTGTGGGTGGACTGATCGTTCGTGATGTTGATGTCCATGAAGTCGCGGCCGAACGGAGCGTTCCAGTCACCGGTTTCCAGGAGGGTCAGGTCACCATCGATGGTCGGGTTAATCTCGAAGGTGACGTTGACGGTCGGGCCGGAAGGCATTGCTTCCAGAACCTCAACGATAGGAGTGACGTCCATTTTTGGTGTTCCTTTTAGACAGTAACGAAATGAAGAATATCGGTTTTAACTGAACAATAAACCGCAGTCTTTTTTAGAGACTGGCGGTTTATTGTGTCAAGGATTGGCGGAGCTATTGTCCTGCCATGAAGCCCAGGAGCTTACTTGGCGCCGATGCCAGAGATGCTCGGGTTCAGGAAGTCGAACTTACGCTGGTCGGACTTGTCGACGGTGGTCTCCGGGTTCAGGAAGTCGGAAACCTCGACGTCGTGGGAGTCGTGGGTGGAGTGGTCGTCGGTGACGGAGATGTCCAGGAAGTCGTTACCGAACGGCAGGTTCAGGTCGCCACCGACGTTAGCGAAGTTGACGTCGTTGCCAGCCAGCTGCTCGAAAGCCGGCAGCGGGCTCTCGACGGTGACGGCCGGAAGGGCTTCGAGGATGGTTGCGATATCTTCTGCGGAGCAGGACATGAGAAAATCCTTAGGTTCTCGGGGGTAAAGATTTTGAGTCGCTCTTGGCTGACTCACAGAAATTAAGTTAACCGATGGGGCAAGGGGCTGCAATGAAAAAATAAGTGCCTCGATCCGCTTTCGGTCGGTTGCGTCCCTCAAAGCTCGCTCAAATTCGCCTAAAAACATTGGAAAGAGGGCGGTTTTGTGGTGTCTGTGACGACTCCGGCCTCTGCCTGAATATCGGATGACAAAAGCGTTGTTTTCTTAAAATTTACCGGGATTGCATTGATTGTTTTGTTCTTGGTGTCACAAAGGTGCAGGCAAACGGCAAATTCATCACAAATGATAACTAAGGGTTCCCTAAGTAAGGGAAACCAAAGTTTAGTAAATGGCAAAAACTGCCACTCAATTTAGGGGCATAAGCGGGGTTAACGAGCGGGCCATAGCCCATGAGAGGTACATCACATTGTGGGAGGCCAAAAGTGTGGGGAAATATACCCCCTTTTGGGTAGGCCGGGTGGCCTAAAGGGGGTGTCGGAGCGCGCTGAGGGGTCGCTGTGAAACTGGCCGCTAACGGTGTGTTCAGGACGTTTCCCGCGCCGCTAGCTACCGCTCCGGGACGTAGTCCTCAGCGGAGCCGTCACGGGCACCCAGCACCGCGCGTCCAAGTACTTCGGAGGCGACGGTAGCGACGACCAGGACAGCAACAATGGCCAGAATGGCGGTGAGGGTTTTGCCCCACGTCAGATCGCCCTGGTCGGCCTCTAAGACCAAGTTGGCAATCACCAGCGCGGGGATGCCCACCATGATTCCGGCGGAAAGTTGGTTCAACCGGCTCAGGGCATCTTTAGAGCGCCACATGGCCACGCCCGCCAGGAGCAGGTACAGAGATCCGCCAATGACCAGCACGGCAAACAAGATAGTTACAAGGATTGAAGCGATACTCATAGTGCGATTCGTCCTTAATCGGTCTTAGCGGCGGCCACGGGAAATAACTCGGGCCAGGCCCACGGTCGACAAAATGCCAAGCAAGCCCGCCAGCATTGCAATATCGAAAGTAATGGCTGTAGTCCGCAGCATGGCAGTTGTGAGGAACACTCCCACCATGGGGTAGAAGGCGGCGTCGGAAAGCACTGCGCGTGAGACATTGCCCTTGACCCGGAAGATCAGCACCACGCCCACAAGCAGCGCCACTGAACACAGAGCAATGCCAATGCCGCTAATTACCTGTACTGCGGTGGGATCGATCAATGTGTCATTCATGAGCGTGCTCCTTTGTCTTCGCCATTGGAGGCAATGCCATCCGGCAGTGGCAGACCATGGTCGACCTCAGCGGCAACACCGACGACGGCATCCGGGTCAATGAACTGGTCTGCGTTGTATTCCTCGAAGACAAATGCCTTCGGGCGGGGGACATCGCGGAGGCGGGGGACGAGGTGCTCCTCCATGTCGTAGAGGGAGTCGTACAGCGCGTCCAGGTCGGCACCGAAGATCGCGTGGATGATAAACAACCGTCCCGCATCGGTTTCACGGACGCCGCAGACCAGCGTGCCCGGGGTCATGGTGATGGACTCGGCAAAGAGAGTGACCTCAAGGTCAGACTTCACACGCAGCGGCAGTCCAATGAGCACCGGCTGCTGCTTCTGGTTCGGGCGCAGAGTATCGAGCACCACGTCCGTCGCAGCTACAACAACCTGCCAGACCAGCCAGAGGGAATAGCGGATAACGTGTAGAAACTTCATCAGTAAATACCTCCGATGGCGTTTTCAACTCCGCCGAGTGTGGCCTCGCGGTAGCCATCAATATTCAGCAGCGCATCGGCCGCGCCGGTGGTCGCCCAAGTGACGGCGCCGACCGCGACGAACATGGCCACGGAAACAATTGCCAGCATGGCGGACGGCGCAACCAGCGTTCCCGGAACACGAACCGAATCATCCACGCCCTGCATGGGTCGGCCCCAGAAGACCGCGCGCCACAGGCGAATCATGGCCAGCAGCGAGCCCAGTGAGGCAACGATGATTGCGGTGATCGCAACAATCGAGCGAGCATCGCCAGTGGCGGCAGAGGCAAAGACAATGCCCACCTTGCCCCACACGCCGGAAAACGGTGGGAAGCCCACAATGGAGAAGCTCATTGCCGCCATCACCCAGGCAACCGCTTGGTCGCGGCGAGCAAGCCCCGAAAGCCTAGAGAGCGTACCCGTACCGTAGGTCTCTTCCACCGCGCCGGAGCCCAGAATGAGGGCGCCGACAGTCACCATGTGGTGGATTGCGTAGAAAATACCCGCAGCCAGGGCAGCCTTGGCGCCGCCCCCGTCGTTAGCATCCGTGAACGCCAGCACAATCAGAATGAACGGCATACCCGTGACCATCTGGTAGGCCAGCACCTCACGCATGGTGTTCTCCGCAAGCCCAGCAAACGCGCCGACCAGCATCGAGATCGCCATGATGATAATGATCGGCCAGTGCCAGGAGGGATTCATGCCCACAATCACGACGTAAATGCGGAAGAGCATGTACACCGCAACCTTCGTGTGCACCGCAGAGAACAGTGCCATCACCGCAGGGCTTGTCGACGGGTACGTCCTCGGCAGCCATGTGTGCGCCGGAACCAAACCAGCCTTCACACACAGCGCAATGATGACAATGCCCAGCGCGACCACACCCGTGCCGCCGGGGCCGCCCTCGCTGGCCATGTCGGCCAGCATTGCGATGTTCACATTGCCCGCCGAGCCGTAAATCAGCGCGACACCAATCAGCAGCACCGTGGAGGTCAAGAGGTTGACCAGCACGAAGTTACGGCCAGCAGCCAGGCGGTGCCAGGTACCGGTTACCGCGATCAGGCCATAGGACGGCAGCAGCATGACCTCCATGAACACGAAGAAGTTGAACAAATCGGCAGTCAGGAAAGCACCCGACATACCGGACAACATCATCAGCGTCAGGGAGGGGAAGAACCGCGAAGTGTTTTCGCCCGCGACGTGGGCGAACCAGTTACCGATGGCAACCACAGCCGCGGCCACACCCAGCATCAGCATGGAGAACGTGTCCGCCAAGAAAGGAATCGAGATACCACCGGGGAACGCGCCCACACCGTGGCCGACCGGGCCGTTGTCAGCGACGTAGAACATCACCCAAAACGCAGCCAGCGACGACAGTGCCGGAACGGCGATGCCCATCGTCGCGCGCATCCACAGCTTCGGCAGAATGGCTGCGACCGCCGACAGAATCAGCGGCAGTGCCGCAAACAGCGGCAGTAGCGAAGACAGAGTTGAAGGGGACATTGCAGAGGTCATTGCAGAGGCTTCTACCATTTCTCGTCACCGCCGAATGTGGTCTCGCGCGGGAACTTATTCGGAGCCGAAGAGACCCCTGGGGTGCCGGTGACCGTGGAATCCGAGTCCGACGGAATGTGCTTACCCGCACGACGACCAGCCGTCGACAGCTGTCGCATAGCCTCGCGGTCCTCATGGATACGAGTGTCGTCATCGCGGCCCAAACCAGACAGAGCCAGCATGAACGCGGTGACGGCCATGGTAATCACGATGGCCGTCAGCACGAATGCCTGCGGCAGCGGGTCAGCCATCTGCTCGGCAGCGCCAGCGCCCGCAGTGGTCTCGTTGCCCAGCAGCGGTTCGCCGCGCCAGGCGCCGACACCCGTGGACAAAATAATCAGGTTGGCGGCATGGGAAATCAGAGTCATACCGATGATGGTGCGCAGCATGCCGCGCTGTAGCACCAGGTACGTGCCACCGCCTGCGAGGACGGCAGCCATGATGGCGATAATCACTTCTTGGCCTCCTCAACGGTGGCATGAGCTGGGGCGGGGGCTGGAGCGCTCTCCGCTTCTGAGGCGAACACGCCCATCTCCGGCGGCACCCGCAAGCTTGAGCGGTCTGAGTAGAGATCCTGCATCACATCGTCCGACCCGGTCACACCAGGACGGTTCGGGCCGCCCAGGAGATTCAGCGCGGTTGCCACAATGCCGATGACGGCCAGGTACACGCCGACGTCGAAAAGCAATGCCGTGGTGAGGTGCTGACCCAGGAACTCGCCGTACAGCGGTGCCAAGAACGACCCCTTGGCGAAACCGATGAAGCCCGTGCCGATAGCCGTGATGACACCCGCAGCGCTGAGCACTGCCGGGATCTTCTCGCCAAAGACCAGCTCGTCGCGGTCCTTGGACAGGTAAATCAGCATGACGGCAGCGGCGCCAATCAGCGCCGCGTTGAAGCCGCCGCCCGGAGCGGTACCGCCGCGGTAGAGAACCACAGCGGACAGGGCGAACAGAAGCGGAGCCAACCAGCGGACCAGCCAACGCATCATGATGGAGTTCAGAGCGGGCTCCGCAAGCGGGGAAGGCTGATCGAGCAGGTGCGGGAAGCGAGGCATAGACGTGACAACCGCCGCCATCGCGACACCCGCCATACCGAGAACCGCCAGCTCACCCATGGTATCGAAAGCACGGAACTCAACCAGGATCACGTTGACAATGTTGGTCTCGCCCGTGACCTTCTCAGTGTTATCGATGTACCACTGCGCGACCTCAGGCATCTGACGACGGCCAGTGAGGAACCACACCGCGCCGAACGTAGCCAAGCCCACGGCAACTGCCACAACCGCCGCCGAGGCACGGCGGTTCTTCGAGGTCTCAGAGAACGCACGCGGCTGGAAGCGCAGCACCAGCATCATCAGCACGACAGTCAGGATTTCCACCATGAACTGCGTCAATGCCACATCCGGTGCGCCCAGCAGGAGAATCTGCAGCGTGACACCAACACCGGTGACGCCGAGCAGCACAGCCGCCTGCAAACGGTTCTTCGCCCGAAGCGTGGCCCACACGCCAATCACGACAACAACCAGCGGAATCAGATCGGTCAGGTGATCGATGCCGTCGATCTTCGGCAGCACCGGAGCGCCCCCGACACCCGGAGCGATTGCAATAACCAGGGCGTACACCGCGAGCAAACCAAGCAGCGGCAACAGGTGACGCGATGGCTGATGCGAACGCGCCACCTTGCCCATCGCGCGCCCCACACGCTGCGAGACGCTCAGCGACGCGTTGATTGCCTCCACACCAGTGAACGGGAAGAGCTTGCGGTCTGCCATGACGGCGCCTACGCGGGCACGAGTGAAGATGAAGCCCACGCCGACAGCCAGCACAACCACAGAGATGATCAGCGGCACATTCACGCCGTGCCACAGGCTCAAGTGCGATTCCTGAGTCGTGCCAGCCGGAAGCTGACCGACCGTATCGGCCACGCGGTCCAGCGGGCGGTTCAAAATAGCGCCGGCAGCGAAGGCGGCTGGAAGGCTAAGCACGCCAGGGATGGCAGCCGGGAGCCACAGCGAAATTGGAGCCTCAGTGATGTGGTCCACGTTGCGCGGACCATCCACAAATGCACCGAACACCAAACGTGCCGAGTACGCGAAAGTACCAATCGCACCAATCGCCGCCACCGTCAGCAGAATGACGACACCGGTGTTGCTGAGCGGCGCACCTTCGAATGCGGTCAGCATGCCTTCCTTCGACATGAAGCCGAAGAACGGCGGAATTGCCGCCATCGATGCCGCACCGAAAATCATCGAGCCAAAGCTCCACGGCATCTGCTTCCACAGCGGACCGAGGCGACGAATATCGCGCGTGCCTGCCTGGTGATCAACCACACCAGCCATCATGAACAGCGAAGACTTAAACATCGCGTGCGCAATGGTGTGCACAACCGCAGCCATAATCGCGAACTTCGTGCCCACACCAATCGTGGCGACAATCCAACCCAACTGCGAGACCGTCGAGTACGCAATCAGCTTCTTCAGGTCAGTCTGCTGCAGCGCAAAGTAGGCCGTGGCAACAGCCGTCCACATACCCATGACGATCAGCAGCAACTGCCACACGCGCACGTCCGCGAAGACCGTGGAAAAACGCATCAGCAGGTAAACGCCTGCCTTGACGACGGCCGCAGCGTGCAAGAAAGCCGAGACGGGAGTTGCCGCCGCCATGGCCTCTGGAAGCCAGGCGTGGAAGGGGAACTGAGCTGCCTTCGTGAAAGCGCCCAGGGCCACCAGCGCGGCAATGAGGCTGCGCGCTGCCGGGTTGGCCTCCCACTCAGGCGAAGCCAAAACCTCGGTGAGATTCGTGGAACCGGTTAGCCACACCGCACCGCCGAGGGCGGCCAGAAGCAGCAGGCCACCGGTGAAGGTCAGCAGGAGTGTGCGCAACGAGCCCAGCTCGCCCGACGAGCCCGACCTCGCAATGAGCAGGAACGACGCCATCGAGACCAGTTCCCACCCGATGAAGAGGAGCATGATGTCGTCGGCAAGCACGAGGAGCAAAACCGCCAGCATGAACGCCGTCATCAGGACGTAGAAGCTCATCGCGGATTTCTTCGGCGGCAAATACGCGGTGGAGTAGATGAAGACTATCGAGCCCACCAACAGCGCCAAGAAGCTGAACACCATGGAGAGGGGATCGAGCTTCAGCGCAAACGCCGCGTTCAGTTCCGGGGACCAGACGCGGGACCAGGTGAAGGTGGTGCCGTCGAGAATATCGCCCGTTACACGCGAAAGCTGGACCACCGACGCGAGAAAAAACGCGACGATGGGCCAGCCTGCGTGACGACCAAGGAGCTTCACAAACAGCGGGGTCAGCGCCAGGGCAACCGCGACCAGCAGCGGGACCGAAAGGAGGGTCAGGCTGTCGGCGGAGGCTTGGGCGGCTTGAGCTGCTTGGGTGGCTTGAGCTGCTTGGGCTGCGAGCGTTGTCGCGTGCTCTGCGGAGCTGCTTGCTTGGGCGGTAATAGTTGCCGGGGCAGAAAGAACGGAATCTAAAGAATTCAATGTTGCCGATACGCCGCCGGACGCAAACTCAGAAGCCAATGTCTGGTCTGGTGGTGCGGTCGCCGACGGCGGACTGGCTGTAAAGGAGCTGGCTGATGCCAGAGCTGCTGCCAGGTGCGTCACTTGGGGGCTACTTTCGCATTGCTGTTAAAAAAAGTTCGTACTTCTACAGACTAACAGCCACGAAATTGCTCTACTCGGGGTGAAAGGGGCATTTGGGGGAGCGGGGAAAGTCTCTGTGGATCCAGTAGTGAAAATACATAGGAACGAGTGATGAACGGGGCGTCGGTGGGAGTTACTGACTGCGTTTATGTCTGGTGACGTTGGATTGATCCGAGTTACTGACTAGGTTTATGACAAAAATGGCCC
>NZ_PDGW01000009.1:0-67511 GCF_014335015.1 Corynebacterium sp. LK31
GTTGAAGCGCAATCGGTTTGATGGCACTGTATTTCGATCGGCGGGTTTGCTTCACTACTTCTCCTGGTCGAAAGTGGTGATGCATTCACCGCCTGACCCTACCAGGCCATTTTTGTCATAAACGCAGTCAGTAAGTCGGAGCGGCCCGCCGTCGCCAGTCATAAACGCAGTCAGTAACTCGGATTGGCCCGCCGTCGCCAAACATAAACGGGGTCACTAACTCGCATTGGGATTAAATAAGAAAAACCGCCTCCCGCCACATTCCGAATTGAGAATCGGAAAATAGCAGGAAGCGGTTAACTTTCACGGTGCGAGCGCGGCGTAAAAGCAGTGCTCGCACGACGCAAGCGCAGCGCTGAAACAGCCGCTGCAACAGCACAGCTCACAGCGCCAAGAGGGGATTAGCCCTCCAGCTTGTTGAAAGCCTTAGCCATACCGGACTTCTTGTTAGCCGCAGTGTTGCGGTGGAAGACGCCCTTGGTGACAGCCTTGTCCAGCTTGCGGGATGCAACGCGCAGCTGAGCCTCAGCAGCAGCCTTGTCGCCAGCCTCAACAGCAGCCTTGAACTTGCGGATCTCAGTGCGGACTGCAGAGCGGATTGCCTGGTTACGCAGGCGAGCCTTCTCGTTGGTCTTGTTGCGCTTGATCTGGGACTTGATATTTGCCATCGTGAATACCTCTTGTATCCGTAGTAGTTGGAATTGTTACCGCCCGCCACCAAGAAAAGTCCTGATCACAGTGCATATCGTGCTGTACAATCATCGCCGGTCAAACTAATCAACCAGCGAAATCACACCGCGCACTGCGCTTGTACGACGATGAAAACGCGAACCCAAGGTCCTGCCCGCGCTCGCCGTAAAGGAACACAACGGTAAACAACTTGCAGAATCTTAGCAAACAGCGCTGCCTAATTCCAGCTACTGAGTAATTCCAGCCACGCCCCAGTTCCAGCCGCGCCTAGTTCCAGCCGTAGTCCCCGCGTAGCCGGGCGGCGATGAGCTCAAAGCGCCTGCGGGGCATCATCGCACCTGCGCGACGAATGCCAGATTCCGGGATGAGCAAGATTCGGTCCATGCGAACCCAGGATGGCTTGGGGTCTTCATTCCAGAACCCACTGCCGATAAAGAGCCACTCCGGTTGCTCGCTGTGCTCGGTGCGAGTGGAAATCAGCATGCCCAGAAGGTACTGGTCATGGCGGCCAACCACGACAACTGCGCGCTCCCGCAAGGCGGCGTCTTCGCCTTCGAGTTGCAATGGAATCCACACCACTTCGCCGGGGTCGGCTTGACCATCCATGTCGGGGCTGTACACGATCGTGCGGGCCAGTTCCGCGGTTGGACGCGCGATGGTCACCGGGTCTCGCAGGCGAAGTAGGGCCTCCTTGGACTCGTCGGAAAGCGAGGTGTCCTGAGCGAGCCCAAGTTGCGTGTTGAGCTTAAACAGTGCCTCATCGAGTGTGTCGGGGCCGCGGAACCACTCGGTACCGGCGAAAAGACGCGCGCTGATGCGATTGCGCAGGCGGCGCGGCCAGCTTTCGCGGTCATTTTGATCGGTGGGCGAAGTGGAGCTCATGGAATCTAAGTCTAGAGGTTTAGTGCGGAGGGAATCGATAGGTAAGATTGTGCGTGATTGTATTTAAGCCCGGCTGGTCGGTTTTCGAGGCCGGCGCATATGGGTCGGCCAACGCCGCGCCCCAATGCCCATAACGTCTTTATTTTTCGGAGTAGACCCAACGTGACCAAGAATTTTGCGGAGCAGACTTTTACGGACCCCTCACGGATTCGAAATTTCTGCATTATTGCGCACATTGACCACGGTAAGTCCACCCTGGCGGACCGAATTCTGCAGCTCTCGGGCGTTGTTGAAGCACGCGATATGCGCGATCAGTACCTCGACAACATGGATATTGAGCGCGAGCGCGGCATCACCATTAAGGCTCAGAACGTGCGCCTGCCGTGGGTTCCGCGCACCGGCGAGCACGCGGGCGAAGAGATTGTCCTGCATCTGATTGATACGCCTGGTCACGTCGACTTCACCTACGAAGTCTCGCGTGCGCTAGAGGCGTGTGAAGGCGCGATTCTGCTTGTCGACGCTGCTCAGGGCATCGAAGCGCAGACGCTGGCCAACCTGTACCTGGCCATGGAAAACGACCTGGAGATCATTCCGGTTCTGAACAAGATTGACCTGCCGGCCGCGGATCCGGATAAGTACG
The DNA here is from genome assembly GCF_014335015.1 of Corynebacterium sp. LK31. Taxonomy (NCBI): domain Bacteria; kingdom Bacillati; phylum Actinomycetota; class Actinomycetes; order Mycobacteriales; family Corynebacteriaceae; genus Corynebacterium; species Corynebacterium sp. LK31. Next base: position 2,213 of record NZ_PDGW01000009.1, read on the forward strand.
CGGAGGAAATCGCGCACATCATCGGCTGTGAGCCGGAGGATGTCATGCGTGTGTCGGGCAAGACCGGTGAGGGCGTTGCGGAAATGCTCGACCGAGTCTGTGAGCTCGTCCCGGCACCGGTCGGCGATCCGGAGGCACCTGCTCGTGCGCTGATTTTTGACTCGGTCTACGACACCTACCGTGGTGTGGTCACGTACATCCGTGTTGTTGATGGGCAGCTCAAGCCGCGTGAAGTCATTCAGATGATGTCCACCGGAACTAAGCACGAGCTGTTGGAAATCGGCATCGTCTCGCCGCAGCCGAAGAAGTGTAAGGGCCTCGGCGTCGGCGAGGTCGGTTACCTCATCACCGGTGTGAAGGACGTCCGTCAGTCCAAGGTCGGTGACACCGTCACGCTGAACGCCACGCCGGCGGAGGAGCCGCTGGAAGGCTACGAAGAGCCGAAGCCGATGGTCTACTCCGGTCTGTTCCCAATCTCTCAGCAGGACTATCCTGACCTGCGTGATGCGTTGGAAAAGCTCCAGCTTAACGACGCTTCGTTGACATTTGAACCTGAGACTTCGGTGGCCCTCGGATTCGGTTTCCGCGGGGGCTTCCTGGGCTTGCTGCACATGGAGATCACCCGCGCCCGACTGGAGCGCGAGTTCGACCTGGACCTGATTTCGACGGCTCCAAACGTTGTCTACCGCGTTGTCACTGAGGACGGCACCGAGGTCACGGTTCACAATCCGAGTGACTGGCCTGAGGGTAAGCTCCGCGAGATTTACGAGCCGATGGTCAAGTGCACCATCGTCGTGCCAAGCGAGTTCGTTGGTCCTACCATGGAACTGTGCCAGCAGAAGCGCGGTGAGATGGGTGGCATGGACTACCTGTCGGAGGACCGCGTGGAGTTGCGCTACAAGATGCCACTGGGTGAGATCATCTTCGACTTCTTCGACATGCTGAAGTCCCGCACCAGGGGTTATGCTTCGCTGAACTACGAAGACGCCGGTGAGCAGATTGCGGATCTGGTCAAGGTGGACATCCTCTTGCAGGGCGAGGCCGTCGATGCGTTCTCCGCTATCGTCCACCGCGACAACGCGCAGTGGTACGGCAACAAGATGACCAAGAAGCTGCGCGAGCTGATTCCTCGCCAGCAGTTCGAGGTCCCAGTTCAGGCTGCAATCGGTTCGAAGATTATCGCCCGCGAGAACATCCGTGCACTGCGCAAGGACGTCCTTGCTAAGTGCTACGGCGGTGACATCTCCCGTAAGCGCAAGTTGCTGGAGAAGCAGAAGGCCGGTAAGAAGCGCATGAAGAACATCGGTTCGGTCTCGGTGCCGCAGGAGGCATTCGTGGCTGCGCTGTCCACTGACGAGGGCGGTAAGTAAAAGGGAAACTGCATGCCACGGAAGCGGAAGAAACTGGTCGAAGATTTCGAAGAGCTGCTTGAAGCCGGTGACATGGATGCGCTGAAGGCCGTCTATGACACTTGCGCTCTCAACGCGGTTTTCGGATACAGCAAGGACACTGCACTAGCGCTCCGTGGCACCCCGCCAGAGCTCATGCGCTGGCTGATCGAACAGGGTCTCGACGTCAACACCGAGAACCGGTTCGGTAAGACCGCGCTGGCAGAGCATGCCAACCGGGGCGACATCGACAGGATGAAGATTCTGCTCGAATGCGGTGCGGACACTGAAGCCGGTAAGTATCCTCCGCTTTTTATGGCAGCGAAGAGCCATCAGCCCAAGGCGATTGCGTTGCTGTTGGAAAATGGCGCTGACCTCCATAGAGAGAACCGCCTCGGCCACGGTCGTACAGCATTCAAAGAGGCAATCGCTACCGCCGATACCGATGCAGTCCGGCGAGTCCTAGAGAGTATCGAGGTTCTCCTGGACGCCGGTTCGGTCATCGACGACGAAGTCCGCGAAGAGTTCACTAAGTTTGGCCGCCGCTACAACCGCATGTCAGACAAGGCGCGCGACGAGTACCAGCCGGTCATGGATCGTCTCTACGAACGCATCGGTGCGGAACGTCCGGACGTGATTACGCCTCACGACGGCCACAGCGACATCATTGTCCCCGAAGACAAGTCGACCAATGGCCAGTTTAAATACCTCTGGAATTACCTTGTACCTGGTGGCGGTACAGCCGCGACTGTGCAGGGCGAAGTTATTCGCATCGTCGGTCGGCTCGGGTACGAGGCCCTGGAGATGGGCTACGTCAACTGGGACGAAGACTTTGTCCAGATGACCGACTTCTGGTTGGAGACGGTTGGGGCTGCCGAGGAAGCGATGACCGTCGTGAAGCAGCGCAAAGCCGGGGAGGCGGACATTGATGCGTTGACTGAAGCGGCAGTCGCGTGGGTTGCAGACCACCCGCAGCCGATTACGTTGGGCGAGGTCCCGTATCGGCGCTAGCCCCCAATTGGGTGACTAAAAAACTGTTAATGGCAAGCCCTACATAAATCGGCGGTGCCAGCCGTATCTTTGATGGGTGGAATCTGTCTACCTAACAGCAATACTGTTTTCGATTATCGGCGGACTCGGTGCTTCGTTGCTTCGGCTGCCGCCGCTGATTGGTTTCCTTGGGGCCGGTTTTGCCGTTCATGCAATGGGGCTTGAGGAAATCCCGTTTATTGATTCGCTGGCCGAGCTTGGTGTTACCACCTTGCTGTTCACTATTGGTCTGAAGCTGAATCCGAAGGATATCGTGGCGCCGCGAGTGGTCTTTTCGGGGCTGGGGCACGCGCTTTTGAACACGGTAGTTTTTGCCGTGCTGTTCGGTGTCGCGAGTTTCCTGCCGCTGCGTGAGCTCACGGGGCTGTCGGTGACCTCACTGATTTACATCGGCATCGCAACCTCGTTTTCCTCGACAGTGTTTGTGATGAGCCACCTGGAGGAGCAGAACCGAGGCGCTTCGGCTATCGGCCGCATCGCGATCGGTGTGCTGATTCTGCAGGACATCATTGCGGTCGGTGTGCTGGTGGTTTCGTCGGGTAAGACCCCGGAGCTGTGGGCGCTGGCGCTGCCGCTGTTGTTCTTTATTCGCCCACTGGCGGCGCGTCTTCCCAACCGCATGTTCCGCACTGAGCTGCTGGTTCTCACCGGTATTGGTATTGCCGTGGCCTCGTACTCGGCCTTCGAGCTGGCAGGGCTGTCCGGCTCGCTGGGGTCCCTGGTCGCCGGTATTCTGCTGTCCTCGCACCCAATTTCTGACCGTCTGTCGGAAGCTCTGATTAGTATCCGCGAGCTGCTGCTGGTCGCGTTCTTTATCCAAATTGGCCTCGGTGGTCTGCCAAGTGCTGGCGGCTACGTTATCGCCGCGATTATGGTCCTGTTCCTGGTGTTCAAGGTCACTATCTTCATCGGGATCCTCAAGCGCACCGGACTGTCCCTGCGCACTAGCGCGTTGGCGGGCCTGACGCTGAGTAACTACTCGGAGTTCGGTCTCATTGTCATGGCTGCGGCGACGCAACAGGACATTCTGCCCGATGAGTGGACCTCGATCATGGCGGTCGCCGTGGCGGGTAGCTTCATTGCCAGCTCGCTGATGGTCCCGCATGAGGACAAGCTGGTCAGCTTCCTGCAGAAGTTCGTCCCAGAAACCCCAGAGGACCGCCTGGTCCCAGAAGAGGCAACGGTCATTATTGATAACGCTGATGCCCTCATCATGGGTATGGGGCGCGTCGGCGTCGGTGTCTACGGCAGGTTGGTTAATGAGTACGGCATGAACGTCTTCGGCGTTGACTTCGATGAGGATCGCATCGAAGAGCTGCGTGAGCAGGGCTACCAGGTTATCTCGGGTGATGTGACAGACCCAGAGCTGTGGCACCACATCGAGTTGGAGAAGAAACCAGCGCTGTACGTGTTGGCGCTGTCTGAGCACGCTGAGACCTACGCGATGATTCAGAACATCCGTAAGCAGGACACCGAAGCCGTGGTTGCTACCACCACTAAGGTGCAGAGGTTTAAGGATCAGCTTCTCAACGTTGGTGCCGACATGGCCGTCTACCTTTATGACGGTGCTGGCGAGGAGCTTGCCGACCGCGCAGTGGAAACACTTAAGCAGCGTTCGTAGCCGGATCCGTGACCCCGTGATGGGCTAGCAGGGCTGCCGCGGCTAACCGCACTTTCAGATAAGCCTAAGCTGGAACTATGACTGATTTATATCTCGTGCGGCACGGCGAAACTGAGTGGTCGCGCACTGGACAGCACACATCGGTAACTGATCTTCCTCTGACTGACAACGGTCGGGAAGAAGCCGAGGCCCTGAACGGCTGGCTGGATCCGAAGGACTTTGGGCTAGTGCTGGCATCACCCCGCCAGCGTGCCCAAGAGACCGCTCGATTGGCAGGATTCCACGACTTCGAAGTCGAAGAGGATCTCGCGGAATGGTTCTACGGCGACTACGAGGGGATTACCTCGAAGGAAGTGCAGAAGACTGTTCCCGACTGGCAGATTTGGACTCACGGTGTGCCCAATGGCGAAACCGCGGAAGAAGTCCGCAAGCGCGTTGAACGTGTAGTCAAAAGGGTTCGTGAATCGGGTGAAGACAAGGCGATTCTATTCGCCCACGGTCACTCGCTGCGTGCGCTCACTACGGCCTGGTTGGAACTGCCCATTGAACTTGGCCAGTCCTTCCCATTGAATACTGCGTCCCTGTCAGTGCTTGGTCGCTACCATGACCGGCCTGCGGTTCTGCGCTGGAACCTCTCGCGGGGGCTGTAGCGGCGTTGTGGCCAGTGTCTCGGTGAATTCGCCGACACCGTTCAAGCTCTGTAGTGGGCGCCCGTGAATCACAATTCCGGTGCCTTCGATATCGGGGAGACCACCACGGCGGTGTTGTTACGGCGCGCGCCGAACCCTTCACCAGGTTTTGGTGCATATTCGCAGGATAGGACCCAATTGCACGCTCGCCGCTCACGTCGACTCTCCTTTGTTTACTTGTCTCCTTTAGTTAACTCCTTTTCCCGACCAGCTGTCGTATACAAGTAAGCAGTGCGACGTTTAGGGGACTCGGTGAGTCCAGCCCTCCGTGCCGTATTTGGTGTCAATAAGATGCTGCGCCGCAGCGAAGTCCTCGTCGGAAAGCGATGCCTCGGTGGCGCCGTAGCGGTTGATGAATGTCTGCTTCATCGTGTCAATGACTTCCGCGCGGCTGGCACCGGTCTGGCGACGGAGCGGATCGACGCGCTTCTTCGCGCTGCGCAGGCCCTTATCGGCAATCTTGGCCTTGCCAATGCGCAGGACTTCCATCATTTTGTCGGCATCGATGTCATAACTCATGGTGACGTGGTGGAGCACTGTCGAACCACGGCGCTTCTGTGCGGCACCACCAATCTTGCCGCCATCGGAGGTGATGTCATTGATGGGGACGTACCACGCATTGACGCCGAGCTGTGCGAGTGCGGCGATGACCCAGCGGTCGAGGAACTCATAGGATTCGACGTAGCTGAGGCCGGCGACCAGCTTCTCCGGAACATAGATCGAGTAGGTGACGCAGTTGCCACCCTCCATGAACATCGCGCCACCGCCGGAGAGACGACGCACCACTTGCACATCGTGCTTCTCTACGCCCTCGGGTTCGAGTTCATTGACATAGGACTGGTAGGAACCGATGACGGTGGCACGATCATCCCAATCCCAGAAGCGCAGAGTTGGTCCGCGCTGTCCGGAATTGACTTGGTCAAGGAGGAGTTCGTCGAGGGCAACATTCATCACCGTCGGCAGGACTCCCGGCTGCAAAACCTCCCACTCCAAATCAGTGAAGTCGACAGCCTGTGTCAGTGCACGTCGAACGACCTGCGCAATGATGTGGGTATCAAAACCGTGCAGTCGCACCTCGCGACCAGACTGCTCCTCAAAATCCTTCAGCGCCGCATCGAGGCGAGCCTGTAGGCGTTCCGTATTGTCCCCGGCAGGCGCACCGAGGAGAGCGTCATTAATAATGTCGTAGGCTTCATCGGGTTCGAGGAAAAAATCGCCCGAAATGCTTATCGACGAAATAGTGTCACCGGTGGTCTCGCAGTCGGCAACAACCAATTTGCCGCCGGGAACCTTCATTTCTGAGTGGAATTTCTGCGGGTGCGTCATAGGATTCGATGGTACTCGCGCCGGGCGTTACGATGTCCTCCGTGTTTACCTCATCAACTTTGGATCACCGCGCCCGCAAAATTGTTGCGTGGGTAGCAGGCCTGAATCTTCTCGGATTCTTCATTGAATTAATTGTTGCCTCAATTATTGGTTCCGCAGCGCTGTTCGCCGACGCTGCAGACTTTCTTGAAGACTTTCTGATCAACCTGCTGGTTCTCACCGCATTGGGGTGGTCGCTGGCGAGCCGTCGTAAAGCGAGCTTCGGCCTTGCCGGGCTGATTCTGATTCCGGCGATTGCGGCGTTCGGCACCGCCATTTGGAAGATGATTAGCGGTGAGCCGCCAGAGCCACTAACGCTGTCGGTGACGGCAATTATCGCGATGGTCATCAACCTGGTCTGTGCGATTTTGCTGATGAACCTGCGCAAGGCCGACAGTGCGCTCATGCGCGGCGCGTGGTTGGCGGCGCGTAACGACGTCCTGGCGAACCTGCTCATTCTCGCCGCCGGAGTGGTCACCATTTTCTGGTTCAGCGCATGGCCGGACATCGTCGTGGGACTTGTCATCGGCGTCATTAATCTCACGGCAGCGAAGGAAGTTTACGAGCAGGCGCGTGCCGAAGACCCCGAGCTGGAGATGGATGATGACGACTAGCGCTGACTAGTCCGGGGGTGGGAGCGAAGGTTGGGAAGGGGCCGGGGAGGGCCGGGGCCTACTTCCACATATCCTTCTGCCACTGCGGCTTATGGGCGTAGGTGAACTCGTAGTATTCCTTGTTCTTCAGCTCACTGGCTGCGGCCTGGTCAATGACAACCGTGGCCCGTGGGTGCAGCTGCAATACGGACGCAGGCATCGACGCGCTCAGTGGGCCCTCGATGGATGCGGCAATAGCGTGCGCCTTTGCGGTGCCGGTGGCCAGCAGCAGGAGGTGCCCCGCACGTGAAATGGTGCCAAGCCCCTGGGTGACCACGTGGTACGGCACATCGTCCGCGGAGTCGAAGAAGCGGGCGTTATCCAGCACGGTCTGCGGGTGCAGCGTCTTAATGCGAGTCAGAGAGCCAAAAGAGCTGGCGGGCTCGTTAAAACCAACATGCCCATTGGTGCCGATGCCCAGCAACTGAATGTCAATGCCGCCGGCCTCGATAATCTTTCGCTCGTAATCCTCGCAGGCCGCGCCGATATCGTCCGCGAGGCCATCGGGAATATGGACCCTCGCCGGGTCAACATCCACGTGATCGGAAAACTCATTGTGAATCACGTGGTAGTAGCTCTGCTCATGCTCGATGGGCAGTCCCACGTATTCGTCGAGTGCGAAGAAACTGCAGTCCTTAAAAGTGACTTCACCAGCCCGATGGCGACGAATCAGTTCCCGATACGTCGCAAGCGGAGTCGATCCTGTCGCTACACCGAGGTTTCCACCTTTGTTGGCGTAGTGAGCGAGGTAGTCCGAAGCGATGCTCGCGACTTCGGCCTCAGAATCGACGATGATGATTTCCATGGTGGAACACTCCTGAAAACGAGGGCTCGTGGCAGAAATTGCAAAAGGTGCGAGACAGAGTACCAGTGACTCCACAACGCTAAGCGCTATAGCCCTATTCAGATGAGGTTAATCTGCCACGGGGTGAGACCTGTAATTGAGCCCTGTTTTTCCTGCGTAGGCTACTTCACCCAGAAGTTGCCGTCTTCATCCTTGTAGATGATGTCGCCAGCGTGAGCGACCTGGGTGTCGTTAACCTGAAGCTCAACCAAATCCAGCGTTTCGACGATTGGTTCAATGTAGACGCCACCGTTAAACCAAACCTTGAAAGCATCTGCTGAAGTCGAAGAACCGGAGAAACGGTGTTCTTCATACTTGTGCACTGGTGCAAAGGGGCAACCAATAGCCTGTGCGACAGCTGGAGAGGCAGCAACAGCGCCCAGCACAGTAGCGGCACCGATGGCGACAGCGGCGATAGAGCGAGAGAATTTCATGGTTAATTCCTTCCCGAGTCGGGGATATGACGGAGTTATGGAGATGCCGAAGTGTGCACTGTCAGCTGCTGTTGCTGTGGGCTAGACTGAGCCTTCTTTTTCAATGACAAGCATGCGCGCCTCGCCCTGCGGGTGCGCGACATGTTCGTCGCCGGCTTCTGCGAAACAGATAGTGCCAGGCGTTAATGTGCGTACGCATTCCTCTCCCGCATCGCGGTAGTGCATATCGACGGCTCCGTCGACAACCACAAAGACCTCTTCGCCATCATTGATGTGCCACTTGTATGGCTGATCGCTCCAGTGGAGCCGAACGCTTGTGGCTCCAGTCATAGTGACCACATCCAGTGCGCCCCACGGGCGATCAGCGGTGAAGTCTGCGGCTTCGATGAATTTCATGAGGCAATTCTATGCCGATTCAGTCCCGGATGGGAAGGCCGGGCTGAACGGCTGCTTCCCTGTATTTACCGCCACTCGGCAGTTGCCGGGTCAATGCCTTCCTTACGGGCCTGAGCTTCAATCAGCTCCAGCAGGTAGCCAGCATTGCCGCGGTAGTACCGATCAAACCGGGAATCAGCGACGTACATGCGAGCCAACAGAATCTGCTTTTCTCGACCAGCCTCGTAGAAGCGAGTAATAGAGGCCAAGTGACGGTCAACTAGCTCGGCCGCCTCAGCGGAACCGGGCTCGACGTGGCGCTCGGCGGCGTCGGCAAGCGCATCGGCAAAATCCTTAGCCTCTGCTTCAAGCTCGGCCCAGTCGCTGTCCTTCATCTTTTCCTGAGCCTGCTGAGACTGCTCCCACTCAGTGGTGTCGCCCCAGCGCTCCTCAGCTTCGGCTTCTAGATTCTGCCAGTCGCGGCCCAAGAGCTCCGCTTTCGTCTTTGCTTTCATGGTATTTCCTTCCTCAATCAGTTTGTCCAAGGACTGCACCATGTGGTGCAGGTCAGCGATCTTCTCGGTGAGAACAGTTCGCTGTGCGAGTAAACGATCTTTCCGACTTCTCGGGGAGGAATCGCCGTGGATGAACTCCTCGATAGTCTTCAACGGCACACCGGCGGCGCGGTAGACCAGAATCTCCAGCGCGGTGTCGATGTCCTCATCGGTGTAGAGGCGGTAATCGGACCACGTGCGATACTGCGGGCTGAGTAGTCCGATGGCATCCCAATGCCTCAGCGTGCGTGTGGTAACGCCCAGGAGCTCGGCTGCCTCGCCGATGGTGTACTCGTTGTCGTTGTTGCTCACGGGAATCATCTTTCTGTTTGACGCCGCGTCAAGGTCAAGACCTGACGCCGAAATCCGTCGAGGAAGTTAGCTGGGGCAGCCGCAGGGGAGGGAGCGGGGCCGGGGTCCGCCAATCTTCGAGGCTCTACCGCAAGAGCCGAAGCCGATTGATTGCCGCTGCGACCTCCTGGACGCGAGGCTCGGCCAGATGACCAGAGTTGGTGAACTCAGCTGTCACATCGAAGAGTGAATGACAAAAGTTGTCGTACTCGCGCTGGATTAGGTCGGTGAGGTCAGTACGCCCATCGAGCTGCTTTACGACGGCGCCCAGAATCCGGGCAATTGCTTCTGTTTGGGAGGAGTCCATCAATTGGCTGACAGCGCGCAAATCAAGATTGTCCTTGCCCACCTGAATCAGCTCTAGACCACGAGCACGCGGTGGCTTAGGTGGTTTCGCACCGCCACCGCGCCCACCGCGACCGCCGCCGCGACCACCATGTCCACCACGGCCACCACCGGTAGGGAAGTCAGCCTGCAGAAAACGCTCACCGATCTGCGCAAAAGCAGGCGAAGGCTCAGCCGGAGTAGCCGATTCGCGAAGTTCACGGGCGCGCTCGGTGACGTCGTAAGGCGTGTACGCATCCATAGCAATCACGGTGTCCGCGACATCGATGAAAGCCCCAGAGCCGCCAGCGACGATAACCGTGGAGATCCCGTGGTCCTCCCAGAGCTCGCGGACCCGTGCGACCAGTGGAGTAATCGGCTCCCGGTCATCGGGGATGAGGCGGCGCATGCGCTCATCGCGAATCATAAAGTTGGTCGCGGAGGTGTCCTCATCGATGAGCAGCACGCGCGCACCGGCACCCAGTGCCTCCATCAGGCCCGCAGCTTGCGATGTCGACCCCGATGCATTCGCGGTGGAAAACCGGGTCGTGTCATCTCCGGAGGGAAGACCGTTGATGAACGGCGAGATATCCACACCAGCGATGGCTCGGCCGTCCTCGGCGCGCAGCGCAACCGCAGTCTCGTCGGCGACTACAAACTCGCGGCCATCGCCAGCGACATGGTTATACACGCCCGTGACCAGGGAAGACAACAACGTGGACTTGCCGTGATAACCGCCACCGACAATCAACGTCACGCCCCGCGGAATACCCATGCCGTGCACGGTTTTGCCCGACGGCAGCTGAAAACTGTGCTGCAGCGATTCCGGCGAGGTAAACGCAGTCGCGCCGGGCTTCGGAAGCTGGCTATTGCCCGCCTGACGAGGCAACACCGCACTGTCTGCCACAAACCCAATCAGGTCCGCGTCCGCCACTGCACGGCGCAAAAAGAGCTGGTCATACTCCAATTCCGCGGCTGCCTCGAGCGCATCGATGGGTGCGTTCACGATGGCGTCGTCAAGCGCGTCAAACAGATCCTCACAGATCAAGCGCGCCGCCTCACGCCCGAGAATGCGTCGGCCGCGGGCGGGCAGTTGGATTTCTAGGCTGATCTGTAGGGCATCGCCATGCTTATCGACGTCGTGCGCATCCGCACGGAGCTCAGCGACAGCTGCTCGGCGCAAGACCTGCTGACCTGGAGAATCAATGAATAGCCCGCGACCATACTTCTTCAAAGCGCGCACGAGACGGCGGTTCAGCAAATCGAGCTCCGCCGTGCTTAACCTGCCGGGCTGTGACCGGGAGGCGCCGCGATAGTCCAGTACGGACAGCGGAATATGGACGCGTGCCCGTGATGCCGGGGCATAGGGGTCGGATTGGACCTTGTCGATAAACAGCGTCGCGTCCAGATCCGGCAGGTCGTGGGAGCCACGCAAAGATTTGTATGCACCGTAGCTCTTGCCATCGAGGTTGGAGAGACGCCGATAAAGGTCAGCGGGCATATTTCTACTTTCGTTGAAGATGTTAGATGTTCTTCCCGCGAGTGTAATGGCAGAAGGGGCAAGCGCGTTTCGTGCTTCGACTGGCCTGAGCAGACAGTCGCGTGCGTCAGCGCCGTTGCTGCGGACAGGTAGCGTGAAAGGTATGACGGATAGCTCGGTAGCTGACAAACCTGTAGGGGACAACCCAGAGTCGGTGCAAAAACACGCCAGCACCAACGCCAAGCGCTATGTTTGGGCGCACGGCCTGCAGAATATTGGCGATCAAATCGTCGCGGCAAAGACGTTGTTGCCATGGTTGCTGCATTCGGCTGGCGCGCCGGGCTTCTTCATCGCCATGCTTGTGCCAGTGCGTGAGTCCGGCTCTATGCTGCCGCAGGCTGCGCTGACACCGTGGGTGAAATCTCGCCCGCGCCGCACGACCGTCTGGATTGCCGGGGCGTTGGGGCAAGCGGTCGCTGCAGCGCTGATTGGTCTGGCGGCGTTGTTCCTGGAAGGTACCGCGCTCGGTGTTGCTGTAATCCTCGCACTTGCAGGCTTTGCGACGGCCCGAGCACTGTGCTCGATGGCCTCCAAGGATGTTCAAGGACGCACGATTCCGAAGGGGCAGCGCGGGCAGATCAGCGGCCGAGCTGCGATGTTGGGCGGTGTCGCCGCAATTATTGTTGGTGCGGTGTTGTGGATCATCCGCGATAACGTCACCAAACCGATCGTGGCGGGGCTCATCTTTGCTGCAGCTCTGTCATGGGTGGCAGCGGTTTTGATTTTCCGCGGAATTGTCGAGCCCACCAATGAAGATGACAAGGAAGAGCCGAATAAAACCTGGTGGCAGGACACCTGGCGGCTATTTGCGGAGGATAAGAACTTCCGTGACTTCGTGATTGTCCGTAGCTTGTTGCTGGTCACAGCACTATCTACGTCGTTCATCGTGACCTTGAGTGCGCAGGTGGGTGCTGATCTGGAAGCTTCAGACGGTAGCGGCGGGGGAGTGAACGCAAACGTCGGCATCTTCATGCTCGCTGCGGGTTTCGCTTCTCTGATTGGTGGAAAAGTCGCCGGAATCTGGTCGGATAAATCCTCAAAGAAGGTCCTGACCTACTCTTCGCTCGTCGGCTCGATCGTGCTTTTCCTGCTGGTCGCAAGTGCGCACTGGCTTTCCACCAGCGCCAATGCCTGGATTTTCCCACTCGGTTTCTTCGCAATGCCCGTCGTTCACGCCGGTGTTCGTGTGGCTCGTTCGACCTATGTTGTTGACATGGCAGAAGGCGACAAGCGCACCGAGTACGTCGGAGCGGCCAACACCATCATGGGTGTTGTCCTGCTCATCGTCGGTGCGCTGTCGGGTGTTATCGCTAGCTTCGGCCCTGCGGCGGCTCTAATCTTCCTGGCGCTGATGGGACTGGTTGGTGTCGCTATGTCCAGCAGGCTGAAGGAAGTCTCGGCTCCGCGCAGGGCAGTTCTTTAGTTCGTTAGAACTCTACGACCATCTTGCCGGTGTTGCCTCCGCTAAACAGCTCGAGGAATGCAGCTGGCATGTTCTCGATACCGTGGCGAGTGGTGACATCGTAAGCGACCTTACCGCTGACGACCAGCGGAGCCATTCGCTCCTGGAATTCACCTGCCAGGTGCAGGTACTTGCCCAATACGAAGCCGCGCAACGTAATGCACTTGCCAATGGCCAGAGCTAGGTTGCGTGGTCCGGTCGGAGCTCCGGTGTTGTTGTACTGGGAGATTGCGCCACACATAGCGACACGGCCAAAGGTGCGCATCGCGCCGATGGCTGCCTCCAGGTGGTCTCCACCAACGTTGTCGAAGTAGAAGTCAATGCCCTCTGGTGCCGCCTTTGCTAGCTGCTCTGCAACCGGGCCGTCGTTGTAGTTAAAAGCGGCATCAAAGCCGAGTTCGAGCAGGCGCTTAACCTTCTCGTCCGAGCCGGCGGAGCCAATGACGCGGGAAGCGCCCATCTGCTTGGCGAACTGACCAGCAGCCGAGCCAACTGCGCCAGCAGCGCCAGAGATAAAGACGACGTCGCCTTCCTTCATCTCTCCGACGGCACTCAGACCAACGTAAGCAGTAAGGCCAGTAAGACCAAGGATGCCCAGGTAGGCAGCAGCTGGAGCAACGTTGAGGTCAACCGGAGTTGCTTCGGAATCGGCAATAACAGCGTTGGTCTGCCAGCCGTAAGAGTGGCGGACAGCGTCGCCAACCTGGAACTTATCCGACTTGGACGCAAGGACGGTGCCTACAGCACCGCCAGTCATTGGCTGGTCGAGCTGGAATGGTGGGATGTACGACTTGGTGTCGTTCATGCGGCCGCGCATATAGGGATCAACGGTAGCGACCGAGTTGGCTACCAAAATGTCGCCGTCGTTAAGCTCAGGCAAATCGACGGTCTCGAGGCGGAAATTCTCGTCAGTTGGCAGGCCGGACGGACGAGACGCTAAAACCCATTGCTGAGTGGTGGTGGGCAGTTCGGCTGTGGACGAAGCATTAACCGAAGTCACTATTATTCTCCTGTCGTGTATTCCTGGATTAATTGTCGGTTTAATTGTTGACTCGCAGGTTACGCCTCTTGTACCCAGGAATCGAGGCGCTCAATAAGAACGCTCAGGTCCGCTAGCAAAGGCATGTCGGGCAGTCGTTCGGCAATCACGTTGCGGACGCTTGTGTACCACCACAGTTGCTGGCTCGGAGTAGACCGAAAGCGGTCCCACAGAGCGTGACCATCGCGGTCTAAATCCTCCAGAGTCTGGCTGAGATTGTGGAACTTATCCGCAGCGGCCACGATGAGGGACTCCTCGCTGCCATGAGAAAGCTGCTCCAGGTAGGCATCGGCACGCTCCTGCCACGAGGGCAGGGAAGAGTCTTTGGTGACGCCCTCGACGATCTCAACCACGCGAGGCCCGAACTCATCTTCCATCTCGGCACGTGAGTAGTTTTCCGGCACGTCTTCCAAAATGTCGTGGAAGAGGGCTGCCAACAGCACGTCTTCGTCGTTAGTCACGCTCGCCGCAATCAACATCACTGACATCGGATGGCTGATATAGGGAAGGCCAGAGCCCTTTCGGTAGTGCCCATCGTGTGCGCGGGAAGCAGTTGCGATGCCGCGCATGAGCCTGCTGCTGGGGCGTGCTGAAGCAAAGGTGTCAGCGTTTTGCATGGGTATCCCGACCTTTCGTTGATGCTTGAAAAATAGCAGCGTCTAAGCTTGAACATCATGAACGTCGCAGAAGTAGATCCGCTCATCGAGTCGATGTACCGGTGGTCCGATGTCAGTGGTGTCCTGCTCATGGGCATCATCGGTGGCACCATCGCCCGGCAACGAGGCTACGACATCATCGGGTTCTTCTTTATTGCGCTGTTCTCCGCACTGGGGGGCGGCATGATTCGCGATGTTCTGATTAACCAGGGCACCGTCGCCGCAATGAGCCAGCCGGAGTACCTAATCCTGGCGTTTACTGGTGCGCTCATTGCGCGATTTTTCTATTTCAAAGGAAAGACCTGGGAATACGTTCAGGTCCACGGTGACGCTGTGGTCTCGGGACTCTGGGCAGCTACGGGAACGGTCAAAGGCGTCACGTATGGTCTGCCCATTCTGCCGTGCATCATGATGGGCGTTTTCACCGCCACTGGTGGTTCCATGATCCGCGACATTGTGACCGGGCGAGTACCCGCTGTTTTCGGCGGCAACCAGCCCACGGTCATCCCGGCCGTGGCTTGCGCGGTCATTGTCATCGGAGGCCACCATTTGGGATTTATGGCCGTGTCCATGGTCATTGGTCCTATCGTCAGCATCCTGCTTTCGCTGCTGGGGTACTGGGGTAATTGGCGAGTGTCGGCACACTCGGAGTGGGCGCCACTGAACGACACCGCGGCGCAGATTGCGGTCCTCGCACGTCGAGCAGAGGGCAAGAGCCGCGAGGTTGGTCGACGTTTCGAGCCCGCACGCCTCCGCAGCTGGCGTCACCGACAGATGGAAAAAGCGCTGCAGCGTCGCATTCAGGCTGAGGTTGATAGGGGAGTGTCGCGTTCCGACGCCGAGGCCAACGCGGAGGAATTCCTGGAGGAGTTCAATGCGGACTTCCCAGCGGATCTGCACATGCCGACGGCGCAGCAGGAGACAGTGCAGGATGACAGCGACGAATCCGATTTCGGTGTGGACCTATCCGGTGATTCCTATGATGACTACGGAGAAGATACGGCACTGCGGCAGCGGGAATACCGGGAGATGTTGGATCAAATTCTTGCGGACGATGAGGCGACCGATTTACTCGTCGCAAAGCTGATGAAGAAATACGAGCAGCGGGATTAGAGGAGCGGCAGAGACATGGCATCGACGAGTACTGCAAGCAGGCATTTTGGGTACATTATTAAGGAACACACCGTTGAGGTGCCCTGGGATCCTTTTACCGAAGCTGCGAATGCCGCGACATTTGAGCTTTTCGCCAGGGAAATCTATGCGCCAGGAAATGAGGATGCGCCGGCAATTGTCTATTTGCAGGGCGGCCCGGGATTTCCGGCACCGCGTCCGGTAGGTGCCAGCGGAGTAATCGGTGAGGCGCTGAAGGAATTCCGCGTCATCCTGCTGGATCAGCGCGGCACTGGGCGCTCGCATCGAATTGATGCGGCCAATATTGCAGATGTTCCGGCCGAGCGGCTTGCCCAATTGCGTCAGGAATACATCGTCGAAGACGCGGAGGCATTGCGAAAGCATTTGGGCATTGCCAAATGGTCGCTGTATGGCCAGTCTTTTGGCGGGTTTTGTATTACTTCGTATCTCAGCTGCTATCCGGAATCCGTGGAGCACGCTTATCTCACAGGCGGTTTACCTGTTCTGGACCGTGGTGCTGACGACCTTTATCGCACGACGTATGCGAAGCTGCGCACCCGTCACGAGCGTTTTTATCGCGAGTATCCGTGGGTCGAAAACCGAATTCGAGAAATCTGCGCGCACCTCGAGCAATCTGCAGAAACTCTCCCCACCGGTGAGCGACTGAGTTCTCGCCGATTCCGCACCATCGGAATTGAATTAGGCCGCGGAGATGGATTCCACAATCTGGCGTATTTGTTGGAAGAGCCATTCCACATTCGCAATGGCGAAAAGCAATTGCGCACCGATTTTCTGGCCGATGTAGGATCCCGCGTGAGTTTCGCCGACGGTCCGCTATACGCCGCGATTCACGAATCCATTTATGGTGGCGTCGGAAACCAGCCCACAACTAATTGGGCAGCTCACCGTATTCGCGAGGAAATCCCAGGTTTTGAAGAAAAGGCCAATCCTGCAGGAGACGAGCCGTTCTACCTCACCGGTGAGCACGTTTTCCCCTGGCAATTCGACGAGGACCCCGCGCTCGTTCCTTTCAAGGAAAAGGCGGAAGCATTTGCGCAGCACACCTGGGAAAGCTCGCCGTATGATTCCGCACGCTTGCTTGCCGACGCCCCAACCTCGGCAGCCGCGGTTTACCTCGACGATATTTTCGTGCCGTTCGAGTACTCCATGGAGACAGCCAACTGCTACCGGGACCTGCGGCCACATGTGACCAATGCATTCCAGCATGACGGCATTCGCCACGATGGTGCGGCAATCTTTGCCCGGCTCCGCGAGCTCGTCGAGGATCACTAGGCGAGTATCCGAGCGCTGAGTCTTAGCGCGGTGAGCTCGACCGAGCCTAGACCTGTGCGCGCGCCAGTCGAGCAAAGGCACCGTCGGCGCTCAAGAGGTTGTCATACGTGCCACGTTCGATGAGCTGGCCGTTTTCGATGACCAGGATGTCATCGGCCTCGGCCAGTGTCTGAAGTCGGTGTGCGATGAAGATGCAGGTCGCGCCACATGCGCGGGCATTGTCCACGATACGAGCCTGCGTCAGCGGATCCTGGTGGCTGGTAGCTTCGTCGAAAATGACAATCTTTCCGGCGAGGTGTGCGGTGGGTGCATGGGGCACGGAGCCGTCGGCAAGTACCGCGCGTAGGTAGGTGCGGGCCAGCGCCAGACGTTGACGCTGACCACCGCTGAGCCGCTGCGCGCGGCGGCCAATGGGCCTGTCCAGCGGCATCTCAGCAGGGTTGATGGCGGCGAGTTCGAGTGCCCAGTGCATGAGCGATTCGGGAACCTTGCAGTCATCAGGTGCGCCGAGACACAAATTCTCAGCGACGGTGGCCTCCATGAGAAAGGGATTCTGATCTGCGACAACAACAGCTCGGCAGACATTGGTTGAGCCGAGGTCACGGGCATTGTGGCCATTGATGATGACCTCTCCCGCATCCGGATCGACATGCCGTTGGATTAACCGGGAGAGTGTGGACTTTCCCGAGCCGGTTGGTCCGACCACACCGATGAACTGCCCTGTGGCAATGCGCAGACTGATATCGCTCAGCGCGGGGTGATCAGCGCCAGGGTAGCGGTAGCTGACATCGCGCAGTTCGAGGGCAGGGACTGAGCTGGTGGATTCGGACAGGGACGTTTCCACATCTGGTGTCTTCGGTTCTTCCACAGTCGGCGGCTGCGCGGCCAGCTCCCTGATCCGAGTGACTGCATTGAGTCCTGCTGGCAGAGAAGATGCTAGGCGCTCGATCGAATCCATTGATGAAGCAGTTCCCGCCACCAGGGACGTCGTCACCAAAACAGCAGGGAGCATACGGTAGTCGGCTGAAAGCGCCGGGATACCAGCACAAAAGACGGCAATGCTGCCACCCCAAATCCGAAGTCCCGTTGCACCAGAACGGAGGCCCGCCCGCTTGCCGCCTGTACGCATTTTCTGAGCAAGCTGTTCATCGAGCTCACGCAATCCCCGCAGCCGCTGCTCGGCTGCGCCGTAGATGAGGATTTCCTCCCGAAGGCGCAGCGTATCGGCAATGTACTGCGCAATGTCCGTGCGCGTGGAGTTCGTTGCGGAAGCCTCCGCAGTCGCCTTCTTAGAGCCTGCGAGTGCAATCACAAAACCAACCGCAAAGGTCAGCGTCAGAGCAATCGCAGGCAGGGCTCCGGCAGTCAATGCCGCTGTCACGACCGCCATCAGCGGAATCAGTACGGCCGTCACCGCGGGCGCAATTGTGTGCGCGAAGAAGACTTCCACTCGGTCAACATCACGAATCGCAATTGTGTGAATCCTGGCAGTACCCAGCCCATCGGTTACCGCGGGCGCCTGCGGGATAAGACGCTCGACGATCCACAGCCGCAGCTCGCCGAGCAGTCGAAATGCCGCCAAATGCCCGAGGTACTGCTCGACATACCGCAGAATCGCTTTCAACAGCGCCAGCCCTGCAACCACGCCAATGACCGCCCACGTCCACTGCATGCCCATGCTTTGCGACGAGTCGGTTGCGTCCCACTTCGACAGCGCAATTGTGGCAATTGCCCAGGCGGGCACAGCCAGCATCAATGCACCCAGAATGTGCCCAGCCACGCGTGCGAGGATAGATGCACTGAGCGCTCCGCGAGCCTGTGCGGAAAAGCGCAGCAACCAGATGATGTTGTTCATGTCAGCTCTCCTCGGTCAGCGCTCGTGCGTAATACTCATTGCTTGTGCTCAGTTGGTCGGGTTTGCCCGCAGCCACGATCCGGCCTTCGGCGACGACAATGACCAGATCAACGTCCGATAGCGCTTCCATGCGGTGAGCGACCATGATGCTCGTTCGTCCTTCAGCAAGGCGGGTCAAGGACTCCTTGATGAGACCTTCCGTCCGACGATCGATGTCCGCTGTCGGCTCGTCGAGAAGCACAATCGAAGCGGTGCCGAGCAGACCACGCGCCATGGCCAGGCGACGTCGTTGCCCGCCTGAGAGCCAATTGCCCTGATCCCCGACCTCCGAATCGAGACCGCCAGGGCGCTGCTCGATTTCGGTGAGTAAGTGCACGTCGCGAAGTGCTTCTCGCATATCGACGGCCGTTGCGTCCGGGCATGCGATGCGAAGATTATCCGCGACGGTGGTGCCGAAGATGGCTGGTTGCTGGGAGATGAGCAGCGAGTTGGCGAGCAACTCCGGGGTCGAAAGCGCGTCGCCGTCAAGGCAGACTTCCCCGGAATGCGGCTGCAGACCTGCGAGTACACGCAGGAGTGTGCTCTTTCCAGAACCGCTGGGGCCAACGATGCCGACTCTGCTGCCGGCTGGAATTGTCAGGTTGATATCGGAGAGAATGCGCTTTTCGCCGACGTCAACGCTCACATTGCGGAGAGCAACTTCCGGTGCCTGCGGTGCGGTGGCCTTGGTGGAATGCGCTGTTGCGGCTGTGGACGCTTCAGCTGCAGGCTCGCCGAATACCTCCACAATTCCATTTCGATGCGTGCGCCCACCGAGTCCGATGTAGAAAGTGCGGCCGACGCGATTGACGGGCTCGTAGAGCAGAACGGATAGGAAAACACCTGCGAGGGCTGTGCCAACGCTGATTGCATCTGCCTGC
Organism: Corynebacterium sp. LK31; assembly: GCF_014335015.1. Classification (NCBI taxonomy): domain Bacteria; kingdom Bacillati; phylum Actinomycetota; class Actinomycetes; order Mycobacteriales; family Corynebacteriaceae; genus Corynebacterium; species Corynebacterium sp. LK31. Next base: position 21,757 of record NZ_PDGW01000009.1, read on the forward strand.
AAACGCAGCAGGACAAGGCCGATTGCTGTGGTCGACATTGCAATGCCAAAAACCGCGTCGTTGACAATGATCATCAGCTGATTGCGGGCGAGCAGGGCGGTGAGCTCAGACATCGCAGTGCGAGTTTGGCTGGCAAAACGTGCCATGACTCGATCAATTGCTCCAAGAACTTTGAATGTTCCCAGCCCTTCGAGCATCTCCAAGTAGGCATGCGTGGCCTTCGCTTGCTTTCGGCGATACGTCGCATTGGATTTCCGCAGAATCTTTCCCGCACCAATAATAATCAACGGCGTGGAAATGAAAAATAGTGCCAACCACAAGGCGGTTTTCGTATCCACCCACAAAGCCCACACCGCCAAAATGATCAGTGGAGCACTAAACGAGGCCAACGTGGGAGCGAGAAATGTCGCTCGATAATTCGCGGTCTGTTCGACGCTTGTGGTCGCGGCATCGAAGAGTAGGCCCTCGCCAGTGTTGGAGGCGCTTCGGTGTGCGTGACCAGCTTTCCCGGAGCCGTGCCCTCTTCCATGCGCCTGCTTTGGGGCCTGTTCAGGAGCAGAAAACTCCGGCTTCAGCACACTGCCAACCACATGTGAGCGCCACAGCTTTTCCTGCTCACCAGCAAGCCGTGGTGGCAATGCCTCCGTGACAAAAGCACAGAGGCTTCCCAGAATGACCGCCACAATTGCAGCGGACAGGGATTCATGAAGTCCCCACTGCCCAAACCAGTTGCCGCCACTGGTGTCTGCGACACCGCCGTACAAACTGCTTAGAGCATCGAGCGCGTGTCCAAGAGACACGGCACTGAGAGCGAAGAAAAAGCTGCGCCCCCAGCTGGATAACAAAACCCAGTGCATTCGGCGGGGTGGGGAAGTCAGTGCTTCATGAATCCACATAGCGACGTGAAAACCTATTTTCTATTTAGCCAGCGCGTCAGCGATCTCACGCAGTCCATCGGGCATGTGCATTCCGGCGGTGCCAGAGGTCGTCTTCGCATCAATCAGTTGCACTCGATCATTCTTGACCGCAGCGACGTCGGCAAGCGCCGGATTATCCAGCAATTCCTGGAATGGAGCCTTGCCCTGGCCGTGGAAATCCTGGATCAAAATGACATCCGGATTGAGCTGCACAATTGTTTCCGGATCAGCGGGAACGGCACCCGGGCGCTTGCCCTTTGGCGAAATCGGCTCGCCACCGGCCAGCTCAACGAGATTCGTCGTCGCCGACTGCATGCCCATAATCATCTTCTGACCACCGCGGGCAAACAGGACCAGCGTCTTTGGCTTAGTTGTGGAATCAATTTCCGAGAGAATCTCTTCGGTTTCCGATTCAATCTTGGCAACCATCTCGGCCGCCTTGTCTTCGGCTCCGAGCAACTTGCCGAGCTTGGTCACCGACTCCGCCAGCGCCTTCGGCGAGGCGAAATCACTGCTGGCAAACGCCGCGGTCGGGACATCGCTGGCACCCAGCAGCTCACTTGCCGACTGCTCCTGATCATGGCGGCTGGTCATCAACACCATGTCCGGCTCATAGGACAGAATCTGCTCCGGATCCGGCTTCGTGGAGTTGGCAATCGCGTTAGGCACCTGACGCGCCAGCTCAACCTGATTACCCGAGCTCTCATCGAGCGCATTCTTCGTCACGGCTACGACACGCTCCGGCCCAACCAGTTCCAACGCCAGATCCGCAACCTCGGTCGACAGTGCAACGATGCGCTTCGGCTGGCTCTGCACCGTAACGTCGTGGTCGCCGACGGTCACAGTCCGCGGCCACTGCGCCTGCTTGTTCGTCGCAGTTTCGCTTGACGACGGCTGCTGCGACGCCTCCTCCGAAGAGGAACAGGCGACCATCGCAGCGAGTGGAAGCGCTGCAATCAATGGCAGAGTGAAGGCCTTTTTAGAGTTTCGCTTCAAGGCAGAGATAGGAGAAGTTGGTGAAAACACGAAAGTACTTCCTTGAATGTTGAGTTTTGATTGTTGGGAAAGTTTTCGGTTGCGTTATCGCTAGCTGGAATCAGTTAGCCGCAATCAGTCAGCCGGGCGAGCCCGAGCCAACGCCGTCACTCGCACCGAACCGGTATGCGGATCCGTATCGACAGCGCTGGAGATGCGATAAATCGCATCTATTCGGGGAGGCGTCAGCACTTCTTCGGCGGAACCAGTGACTTCCAATCCGCCGTTGTGAATCACACTGAGCCGGTGGCAGCTGCGGGCCGCGAGGTTGAGGTCATGAAGGACGACTCCGATACCGTGGCCTTCGTCGGCAAGCTCGCCGAGGAGCTCGAGGATTTCCAGCTGAAACCCGATGTCCAAGGCCGCAGTGGGTTCGTCGAAAAGCATGACCTTGGCCTGTTGTGCCAATAGCTTTGCGATGAACACCAATTGCCGCTGCCCGCCGGACAGAGCTGTGATAGGGCGGTCGGCGAGTGCGGTGACACCGACGCGGTCGAGAGCGTAGGCGACGATGTCGTGGTCCGTGGAGTTTAGTGAGCTGCGGAAACGGTCACGCCGACGGTGGTGCGCGTACCTGCCGAGTGCCACGACAGTTCGAACGTCAATAGCAGTATCGGCCGGTGTGTGCTGCGGCAGGTACGCCAACCGGGTGGCGCGTTCGTGGGCACGAAGCTTCGTCAGCGGCGCGCCGAGGAGCTCAACCTGCCCCGAACTCGGTGTCACAATGCCAGCCATAGCACGGAGCAAGGAGGATTTTCCGGTGCCGTTGGAGCCGATGATGCCTTGGACTTCGCCAGGTCGAATAGCAAGGTTCACGCCACTTACGACGGTCCGATTGCGGTAACCGACACTGAGATCGGTAGCCCGCAGCAGCGCGGTGCTGTCGGTGTCTGGCTTAGTGACGTGGTCGGTGAGATTTTGCGTCTGCTGACTCATGACTGGCGACCACCTTGCCGAAGAATCAACGCGAGTAGCGCAGGTGCGCCAAGGAACGCGGTGACTGTGCCAGTTTGCAGAGCAACTGGGGAAAAGAGACTGCGGGCGACGAGGTCGGCGAGAATGAGAAATACTGCGCCGAGGCACATAGAAATGGGCAGCAGGCTGCGGTGATCGGGGCCGATGGCAAGGCGAATCAGGTGCGGGACGACCAATCCGACAAAGGAAATAACGCCAGTGACAGCGACGCCCGCTGCCGTGACTAAAGCAGCCAGGGCGAGTAGCAGTTGCCGGATCCAGACTGTGCGCATACCAGTGGCAGCGGCCTGTTCTTCGCCGAGGAGGAGCAGGTTGAGTTCGGGAATGAGCATCATCAGGATAACCGTGCCGACGGTAATGGGGCCGACTGCCAGCGCAATGTCCTGCCAATTGGCAGCAGTTAAATCGCCGTTGAGCCAGAACATGGCCTGTTGTGCGTCATCGCTGTGTGGCGCGTTCGCGATGGTGGCGGCGATGACTGCGCCGAGGAACGCATTGAGCGCAATGCCGACGAGCAACAGGGTGGCTCCACTGCCGCCATTGAGACCGGCGACGATCTGGACAAATATGACAGCCAGCAACGCGCCTATGAATGCGCCTGCCGAGAGGACCCACGGCGCTTTCGCGGCCACGCCAGTGACGATGAGAATAACGGCTACCACTGCTGCACCGGAGGAGACACCGGTAACACCGGGTTCCGCCAGTGGATTGCGAAAGACTGCCTGCATGGTTGCGCCTGCGACAGCGAGCGAGGCACCGACCAGCCCCGCCAACAGGACACGGGGCAGCCGGATGCTCCAGACAAGTGATTGCGTGGCAGGGGATATCTCTGGCAGGAGGTGGTTGAGAGCTGAGAGGTCGTCGGAAAGCGTATTGATGAGCGGGGTGAGCAGTGCGACGATGCCGTTGCTGAAACCTGTTCCCGCGGGGCCGATGGAGATTGCCAAGAGGATTGTGGCGGGGACGGCCAGGAAAAACAGAAAGCCGAAGAGCCGGGCTCGAAGTTTTTGGTTTCGAGTACGCGGAAGAGAAGCTCTATCGACAATAGTTTTCACGTGGCTAATGATGGACAATGTGAAAATAATTGTCAATAAAGGCGTGTCAGCGGTCCTGTGGGATCTCCTAAGGACAGCAAAACCCCGCACCAGCTCCCCTGTGAAAGTGGGGTGCTAATGCGGGGTGAAAAGCTCTGTAGCTTACTTCTCGTCGCCCAGGCGCTCGTCTGCCATGTCGCGAGCCTTCTTGATCTGGTCGGCCTTGTCCTCGCCGAGCTTCTCCTTGCCCAGCTGCTCAGCCTTGTCCAGAACCTTATCGGTGTTCTCTTCGTTGCTCAGTGCTTCCTTGGCCTTGTCCATAAGTCCCATGGTGAAGTCTCCTTCCATTCGTAATGTCTACTCGCGTTTTTTCGTTTGTGACATAGAGTGTACCGATGAATTGGCGACCTTGCGACCGTATTGGCCCCACGGAGTGAAGTTGAGATTCGACTAGCTACACCGTGGCCGACAGTTATTGAGCTGTTTTGGTGCGGGCTTCATCTGCCTTGTGCATGACATCGCGCTCGTACTTGCCGACGAACATCATGAGGACAAACGCTATAGCGACAACGCCAATGAGGGTTGCGAATGTAACATTCCAGCCTGCGAAGTCGATCAAGAGGCCGACACCAGTCGAGGCGAGTGTTGCGCCGAGAAGGTATCCAAACAATCCAGTGAAACCAGCTGCGGTTCCCGCAACATACTTAGGCGAGAGGTCGATGGCCTGCAGTCCGATGAGCATGATTGGACCGTAAATGAGTGCGCCGATCAGAGAGATGAGCACGTAGAACATCCACAATGGTGCCGTAGCGGGTAGCTGCCAGTACGCGAAAATGGTGATGCCGGTGCCGACCAGGAAGAGCATGCCGGCGCCTGAGCGCCAACCCTTGAAGACCTTGTCGGAGACCCATCCGCACAGCAAGGTGCCCACAATTGCTGCGCCCTCGTAGAGCATGAATCCGATGATTCCGCCCGTGACGTTGGTCTTGTGCAATTCGTTTGTCAAGTAAATCGGAATCCAGTTAAGAACTCCGTAACGGAGTGCGTAGACGAACACATTGGCCAGCGCCAGCATGACGATAACCGGATTGGTAAGAACATGGTTCTTGACGATTGTGAACCAGGGTTCTTGTGCCTCGTCATTAGTTCCTTCGACCTTGTCCGGGTCGTTCCGGTATTCCTCTACCGGAGGCAGACCCATGGATTGCGGGTTATCTCGAATCAGCAGGAATGCGATGGCGGCAATCACGAGCGCGACAATTGCCGGTAGCCAGAATGCGGGAGTCCAGTCGGCGTCGGAAGTGGCGAACGAATGCAAGCCCCAGGCTGCCAGAGCACCGCCGACGGCGGCGCCGACATTGTGGGCAGTGTTCCAGATCGACATCAAGGTGCCACGCTCGGATGTCGAGAACCAGTGGACGACAACGCGTCCAGAAGGAGGCCAGCCCATGCCTTGGAACCAGCCATTGATGAACATGACTGTCGCGAAAATTGCAACAGAGGCACTGATTGCTGGGACGAATGCAACAAAGAGGTTTACGACCGCGGACAGTGCTAGGCCAAGTGGGAGGAAGTACCTGGCATTGGCCCTGTCGGAGAGCATGGCCATGAAGAATTTGGATAGGCCGTAGGAGAACAGAACTGCATTGGCTACGATGCCGATTCCGGCTGCGCCAAGTAGGTCGTGCTTTTCCAGTACGGCGGACACCAGGGGGATGTTATTTCTGATGAGGTAGAAGCCCGCGTAGCCGATGAAGATGCCCATGAACACGTTGAATCGCCAGGTTCGGTAGGTCGGGGCAATTTTTTCCTCGGGGAGGGGAGCTGCTGGGCCGGGTGCGCTGAGCCAGCCGAGCCTCTGACTGCTCATAATGACAGTCCTTTCGCTGAAGGCCGCCGTTGCCTCTAATGCAACCTGTGCGGGTGGTTAGGGCAGCAGGCGGGGAGCTTTATCGTTTCAGCGTTGAGTTTACAGAGACTTCAGTCTCTATTAACGGGGCATTAACCTCCCGGCCTTGGAGGTCTTTGAGAGGGGTTGGCGTAAAAGCAATTAATGCTTGTCACTGCCTAGAGAATGTCATTAATGGCCTCGGTGGGGCGAGCCATCCTTACCCCCTTATTGGTGACGACAAATGGGCGCTCAATCAGGCGTGGGTGTGTGACCATTGCGTCCAGCAGTTCCTCGTCGCTGGAGTCCTTGGAGAGTCCCAGTTCCTTGAACTCTGCTTCCTTGGTGCGCACGGCATCGATGACGCTCAGGCCGGCCGCCTCGATTAGCGAGCGCAGCTCGGTCTTGGTTGGAGGAGTGTCTAGGTACTTGATGATCTCCGGCTCGATTCCGGCCTCGCGTAGTACGGCGAGAGCTTGGCGGGACTTTGAGCAGCGGGGGTTGTGGTAAATCTTCGCTTCCATGTCTCCATCATGGCTGATGTTGTGGTGTGGCGGTTGATGGAGCGGTGTAACTGTATGGGGTGAGACCTTGTTCATTATTTATCCTGAAAGGCTGTAAAGCCAACAACACTTAAGTTCAATAGGTTGAAAATAGTTGTCGTTAGGTTTACTCTCACACGTGATAGATGAACGGCGAAGTGCGCTCCAACCGCCCCTAAGGTGACCAGATTTACTGAAGCGGCCGGTCAGCGTAGCCGTCGTAAAGCAATAACAAACAATCAAGAGCGGACACCAACATGACAATTTCCGGAAAACTTTCGCGATCAGCTAAGTCCATGTGTGCGGGCCTTTCGATCTTGCTAGCGGGCGCTGGCCTTGCAGCGTGTGGCGATGGCAGTGAGGGAGCCAGCGGCGAGAACCCAATCAACGTCGTGGCTTCCACGACGCAGATTTGTGATTACGTGAAGCAGCTGGACATCGATGAAGTTGATTTGACCTGCCTGTTGGCGCCGAATGCAACAGCACATGAGCTCGAAATGACCCATGAGCAGCTGACCAAGACTGGTAACGCCGATCTCTTGTTCGTCAACGGAGTCGATTTGGAGCACTTCCTGGACCAGGCGATTGAGTCCTCGGGCTTTTCCGGAACGATGGCAGTAACCAGTGGCGTTCTCACTGCAGGTGACGTAGATGCCATGAAGGCAGCCAAGGACACGGACAAAACCAAGCCGCTGCCACCAGAGAAGGCGAAGAATGGTAACTACACCATCGACCGAGGGGTGGAAAAGATTGATGTCGCCCCATGGCCATTCCCGCCGGAAGAACCCGGTGAGGAGGCGGAATTCCGCTTCGATCCGCATGTATGGACCTCACCGAAGAACGCCAAGATCCAGGTTGCCAATATCGGCTATGCCCTGGAACAGGTCGCTGAGGAACGTGGCGACAATGAGCTGAAGTCCACCATCGCCGACCACGTTGCGGCCTACCAGGAGAAGCTGAATCAGCTGGATGAGTGGGCAAATAAGTCCATCGCCACCGTGTCGGACCCTGTGCTGTTTACCAGCCACGATGCCTTTGGATACTTCTCCCACGAGTTCAATATCAACTTCATCGGCGCAGCGCTGTCTGATTTCAACGAGCAGCAGGATGCCACGGCCGCGCATATCGCCGAGGCGGCAAAGACCGTGAAGGACTCGGGTGCAACCGCGCTGTTTGCGGAGAACTCGAACAACTCGAAATCAATTGAGGCGATCGCCAAGGCCGCAGGTGTCAAGGCCATCGTTGGTGAGGACGCACTCTACGGCGACTCCCTTGGTCCGGCTGGCAGTGATGGCGAGACCTACATCGGTTCCATCATCCACAACGTCACTCAGGTTGTGACGGCATGGGACGGAACTGTCGCGCCCCTGCCAGAGGGCATCAAATGAGCCGTAACCACTTAGCCAACCCCATGTCTGCCGAGCCCATAGTCACGCTCCGCGATGCCTCATTCGGCTACACGGCGGTACCCATCGTCAATCACATCACCGCCAATGTCGCGCCGGGTACCGGGCTTGCACTCATCGGCGCCAATGGCTCTGGAAAAACGACTGTGCTGCGCGGAATCCTGGGTGGGACTCGTCTTCTCGCTGGTGAGATGCACAACAACGCGAAGATTGTGTCCTACGTCCCGCAGTCGGCAGACCTCGATCGCACTTTTCCGGTCACGGCGTTCGATGTCGTCGCCATGGGGGTGCTGCACGAACTGCGCCCCTTCCAACCGCTTGGACACCGCAAAGAACGCATCCACGCAGCGCTAGCCAAAGTCGGGCTTGCCGACCGCACCAGTGAACGTTTCGGCAACCTCTCCGGTGGTCAGCAGCAACGCGTCCTGTTGGCGCGCGCCATCGTCGCACGTCCGCAACTTGTGCTTCTCGACGAGCCGTTCAACGGCCTCGACACTGAAAATCGGGCGATGCTGCTGAATCTCCTCAACGAACTGAAGGAAAATGGCACGGCAATTATCGCGGCCACCCATGATCTTGTTCTTGCTGAGGAGACCTGCGAAAACACATTAATTGTGGCGGAGCAGCCGGCTTTTGGTGCGACCTCGAAGTTGGTGCCAGCCTATGTGGACTGAGCTTGCGAATGAGCTTGGGGTAGCGCCTTTCATGTTCAGGCCACTAGTGCTGCTGATTGCCCTCGGGGCGGTCTCTGGCCTGGTCGGTGTCATCGTGAACCTGCGTGGCCTCGAGTTCAATGCCGAGGCCATGGTGCATTCGATTTTTCCCGGAATTGTGGCCGGTGCCGTATTCGGCGGCATCGACATGATTATCCCGGTGGCTGCAGCATTTGCGGTGGTAGTGGCAGTAGCACTGACCTTGGTATCGCGCTCGCACATGTCGGAAGCCGGAGTGGCAGTTGTACTGACCAGCTTCTTTTCCATCGGTGTGATTCTCTCGCTGAAGAAAGGTGACCAGTCAGGACAGCTGGAAGCGCTCATGTTCGGGCGACTGCTGGAAGTCACTGACTCCCGTCTCACCAGCGCCCTGATTGTCTGTGCCATCGCCTTGGTTCTTATCGCAGTGACCTGGCGCCGGCAGGTGTTTGTTGCCTTTGATCGCTTCGGTGCCAAAGCCGCAGGCGTCAATGTGTGGGGCATCGACCTCACCATTAACGCGGCGATTGCTGCGGTCGTGGTGTCGTCGGCAAGCGCTGTGGGCGTGCTTCTGGTAGTCGGATATCTGGTCGTGCCGGGAGCGGCGGCGAGACTGCTGACTCGCCGAGTTCATGTGATGGTGCCGATTGCGATTGCAGTGGGCTGCCTCAGCGGAATCGTTGGTTTGGCACTGGTGCCTTTGGGGCCGGTGTCGCCTCAGGCAGTCGTCGCGCTGACCTCGGTGGGACTGTATTTCATGGCACTGGGGCTGCGCGTCGTGCTGGGAGGAGACCGTGTCTAGCATCCTGATTTTGCCCATTATCGAACTGATACTGGTAGGAGCCCTGGCTGGAGTAGTTGGGGTGCTCGCGGTGCTGGGAAAACAAGTGTTCTTCGCAGAAGCGATTACACATGCGACTTTTCCCGGCGCGGTTGTGGGCGTTGTTATTGCGGCAGCGCTCGGCCTGAGCCACTCGTGGATTTCGGTGTTCCTCTTTATCGGAGCATTTCTGATGTGTATTCCGATTGGGGCACTGTTCGGTCTGTCAAAGGTGGGAACGACGTCCTCGGCGGCAGGAATTGTGCTGACATTTGGGTTCGCACTGGGCTACTTCCTGAACAAGTGGTTCGCCCCGTTGCCGGTGAAGGTAGAAAGCTTCCTGGTCGGCAGCGTACTTAACGTGAACAAGATTGATATTGTGCTGTCCGGTGGCCTCTTGCTGCTGGTGGCGTTGGTGCTGGTGGCTCGGTGGCGCCAGCTGATTTACTTCACATTCGATCCGGAGTCTTTCGGGGTCGCGCATTCGAGGAGAAGAGCACAGTTGGTCATCAGCGGGCTGATTGTGTTGACTCTGGTGGCGCTGATTCCGGCTGTCGGCACGATTTTATCCATCGCGCTGTTGGCTGCCCCGGCAGCTGCGCTGGTTGGGGTAGTGAACGATACCCGTTTGCTATTCGTGTTAGCACCATTGATGGGTATCGCGATTGGCCTGGTGGGGCTATTCATTGCGGTGGCGGCGAACTTGTCAGTTGGTGGCTGTATTGGCGTGTGCGCCGGTTGTTTCTATGTCCCCCTCAAGATTGCGGCAACACGCAATAACGCTAGAGTTTAAAGAATGCACGTGGAGGATTTACCAGCAAAGACCCAGGACTACCTCAAGGTCATTTGGGATTTGCACGAGCGCACCGGTGAAAAAGTGGCACTAGGCGACGTCGCTGAGCGGATGGGTGAAAAGAAGCCCACCGCCAGCGAAGCTGTGAAGAAGCTAGCTGCACGTGGACTTGTCAACCACGAGCCGTACCGGGGCATTAGCCTGTCGGACCGTGGGCGGGATATTGCGCTGATCATGGTGCGTCGCCACCGGCTTATTGAAAGCTTCTTGGTCTCGACTCTGGGATACACCTGGGATGAGGTTCACGAGGAAGCTGAAAAGCTTGAGCATGCGGTCTCGGATGATTTCATTAGTCGCATTGATGCAATGCTGGGATTCCCTGAGCGCGATCCGCATGGCGATCCAATTCCCAGCGCCAGCGGTACCATCGCCAGCGCAGTGCGCACTGACCTGACGGATATCGAAGCTGGCGCGATGGTGGTAGTCGATCGTATTAACGACTCCGATCCTGAATTGCTGCGCTATTTGGCTACATCAGGGGTAGGCCCGGGGACCGTGCTCCGAGCCGAAGCCGCACCATATGCAGGTATGCATGTCTTCGCCATCATCGATGAGGTGGGCGATAACGAGCCAAAGAAAATTCATGTGGCAGACTCGGCACTATGGGCAATCAAGGCGACTCCAACAACCAACTGACGAGAGCCGCAGCGCGCTCTTACTATAAGGTGTCGCGGAATCTCACTGGGCCGACGAAAGTGCCACCCGCACCGTCAGTGTCGTTCGACAGCGTGAAGAGTGCTCGTCGGCAGGCATATGCCAGTGTCGAGAGTGTTGATGTGCCGTTGAATGCCATCGCTATCTCACGCGCCGAGCAGCAGGAACACATGGTTGACCTCGAACGTCGATTGAATGCCTCGACCAAAGACATGCGTGCCCTGGTTGACTACGAAGAGCAGCGCATTGCGGTTACTAGCACTGTCAAAGAGGCAATCGTCTATACGCTGCTGGCAATACTCCTTCTGGCAGCAGCCATTGGACTTGGCTACGCCAGCCACCTGGGGGCCGATGCGATTTTGAATGCTGCGGCGGAGGTGACGCCGCGATGAGTAAACGCTCAGGCTCCGACAACGGGTGCGCGACGGTCATTGTCGTATTTTTCTTCTTCGGCCTGATTGTTCAGCTCTTCGGTGTCACGCTGTGGATTCTGCAATATGCATTGCCAGTTGCGGGCTTGGTGCTTGCGATTCTCATTGCATACCAGGCGTGGGTCGGTGTGCGCCGCAGCGCTGAGGCGCACGAGCTCGCCGAGCGTAATCACGCTGAGCTGCAACAGATTGCCATGGACACCGAGTACCAGCTCACCGCAATCCTCTCTGCCTGGGACAACGTGAACACCACAATGGGTGTCGGCACCATCTACAAAGATGTATTTGCCTCCGGTGAGGCTACGCCGGAGCTCATCGAGCTACGCGGTGAGCTCTCTCGTGCTCGGAAGCTAAACAACCGACTGCGCGAGCAGCGTGAAACTATGACCAACCGGGAGCTGGTGGAAGCCATCTCTGATGCCGACGCGCTGTGGTGCTCGCTGACGAAGACGTATCAGAACGCTCGTCGCGAGCTGTAGTAACGCACCTGGTTTACTCGACGGTCATCACAATCTTGCCGTCAGCGTGCCCGTCTTCCAATACTCGGTGGACCTCCGCGACCTCGGTGAGATTCTTAGTCAGTCCGATAGGAAGTGAAATCTCACCGGCAACCACGCGGTCGGCCAGGTCGGCGTAAATAGTCGTGTCATTCGAAATAGCCGGAATGTGCGCCTCAATGCCACGTTCCTTCGCCGGTGCCAGATCGGCCAGTGAAGGTAGCGCCACGATCCGACCATCCGATGGCAACACATCCAGCGAGGGCAGGAAGGTGTCGAAGTACACGCCATCGAGCACAACATCTACGCCCTCGGGGAACCGTCGACGCACAACCTCGAATACATCTTCCGCTGTGTAATCAAGATGCTGCGCGCCAAAGCCCACTAGTTTTTCATGATGGCGTGACGACGCACTGGCCAACACAGTTGCGCCACGGGCAACTGCCAGCTGCGTCATCAGCTGGCCAACGCCGCCGCCGGCACCATGAATGAGTACGGTGTCACCGCTTTTTACCTTCGCTAGCTGATCGACAGCCACGGTCGCCGTGATTCCCACTAGGGCAAGGCCCGCAGCGGTTACGTCGTCAAGCGAATCGGGTGTTCGAACCACACCGTCGGCGGGGAAGACGTTGTGCGTTGCGTAGGTGCCGCGGAAGTCATCGAAGCCGCGCATGCCGAAGACTCGGTCGCCGGGGTGGAAGTTGTCCACACCTTCGCCGACGGCAACGACTTCGCCAGCGGCTTCGCGTCCGAGGACGGCGGGAGGGGTGAACTTTGCGCACAGACCGGAAGAGCCATCGCGCATCTTGTAATCCAGCGGATTCGCGCCGATGGCTGTGGTTTTGACCAGGATTTCGCCGGGACCGGGCTGAGCATGATCGATAAGTGTCCTGGTGAAAATGTCAGCGGGGCCGAACTCCGGAATGGTCATTGCGTATGCGTTGCCTGAATTTGCTGCCATGTCCATCACTTTAGTCCTAGCAGCTAATTATCAACGGTCGGCAAGCGGGAGGGCAGCGGTGACGGCACTGAACGACTCATTGAGGTAGGCGCTGAGGAGGTCGGCGGCGTGGTTTGGGGTGTCCTCGATGAGAACTTTGGCGATACTGATGTGGCGATCGGCGTATCGGGCATGGAGTTCGATGCTTTGGGGGTAGGAGAGGAAGCAAAGACGGAGTTGGGCCTGAATTGATTCGGCGGTGGCTAACAGGTCGGGGGACCCGGAAGCTCTGACGATGGCGAGGTGAAAGGCATTATTCCGTTCGGGAAGGTTCAATGATGACTGTGAACCACAAATAGAAAGAATCTCTTCGCCGAGGAGCTTTGCCTGGCTCTTGCTTAGCGATCGCAGTGTTCCGCATTCGACGACATGGCGAAAGGCATACAGTTCGCGGATGCGTTGTTTGTCGAAGGAAGCGATAAACACGCCGTGATGAGGGATGTGAGTAAGTAGCCCCTCAGATTCCAGCTTGCGGTAGACCTGTCGGATGGTGTTGCGACTGACCTGCAGTCGCGCAGCAAGTTGGGTTTCACGGAGCTGCTCGCCACTGTAGTGCTTTCCGGCGAGAATCTCTCGGCGCAGGACAGTTGCGGTGACATCCGCTACTGAAACGTCTTGTTGTTTTTCCCCAGAGGACGTGTGGGGCTGATCGTCGAGGATGCTTCCGGGGGTAGTCATGTAATACAGACTACTAAAGCACTTTTGTGTGGCGGCCATCACCAATTAACATACGAGACATTGTTCAACAATCTCTGTGCAGGCGATCTTCAACGTGGGAATCCTTCAACGTGGGAATCGTCAGACTTGTAGGGAAAGGCCTTACGCTATGGACGCTTCAACATCTGCCCATAAGGCGCGGCGAACGGCACTCCTCGGCGCCGTATTCCTGATGGCGACCAGTGCTATCGGGCCGGGCTTCCTCACCCAGACCGCAACCTTTACGGCCAAGCTTGGCGCGGCTTTCGCCTTTGCCATTGTGATCTCGGTGCTTCTTGATATCGCGATTCAGCTCAACGTGTGGCGAGTGATTGCTGTCTCTGGACGCCGCGCGCAGGAGCTCGGCAACGCCGTGCTTCCGGGGCTGGGCTGGTTAATGTCAATTCTCATTGTCATCGGTGGTGTGGTCTTCAATATTGGCAACGTCGGCGGTGCTGGACTTGGTGCGAACGCGATGTTGGGCGTGGACGCAAAGATTGGCGGCATTGTTACTGCAATCCTCGCCATTGGCTTCTTCCTCTCCCGTCGGGCGGGTATGGCGCTGGACAAGGCACTCGTTGTGCTCGGTGTCGTGATGATTCTGGTCACTGGAATTGTGGCGTTCAGTTCTAACCCGCCAGTAGGGGAAGCACTGAAGAACACGGTCATGCCCGACACGATTGACTTGTTGGCAATCATCACGCTCGTCGGTGGCACTGTTGGCGGGTACATTACTTACGCTGGCGCTCACCGCATGCTTGATGCTGGCGCCGGCGGTGTAGAGAACCTCGCACAGACCACTCGCTCATCTGTTACGAGCATCATCGTCACAGCCATCATGCGTTTCCTCCTTTTCCTAGCTGTCTTGGGAGTGGTTGCGGGTGGCGTGGTCCTCAATACGGATGGAAACCCCGCTGCAGAGGCATTCCAAGCTGCGGCAGGAGATTGGGGTATGCGCTTCTTTGGCGTTGTCCTGTGGGCTGCGGGAATCTCGTCGATTGTGGGTGCCAGCTACACCTCAGCAACATTTCTGACTCGTTCCTCGGGTGCTGGAGCCAAGACTCAAAACACGATCACCATTGTCCTAATTGCAATCTCCACGCTGCTCTTCGGTGTCATCGGTACGGCTCCAGCGACGCTGTTGGTTTTCGCCGGAGCCTTCAATGGTTTGGTTCTTCCAATTGGCGTTACTGTGCTGATTTACATCGCGCTGTTCCGTGCGGATCTCATGAATGGTTACAAGTACCCGAAGTGGTTGGCGGCTATCGGAATCTTGGGTGTCGCAGTCGCCTGGTTCTTGGCGTGGCGCTCATTCGGCGGTGTGTTTGAAATGCTCGGCTAATCCCCCCCCGGTTTCTCGCACAGCTCAGATGAGAACCAACATAACAACGGTACAAAGACCAGCATTATTACTTGGAAGGAGCGGTGACGTTTATGGGCGCCACTATCGATCTCAACTCTGACCTTGGGGAAGCGTTCGGCTCGTGGAAGATGGGTGATGATATCGCTCTGCTGAACATTGCGACCAGTGCCAATATTGCCTGCGGGTATCACGCGGGTGACGCTAGCGTCATGATGGAGACCTGTGAGGCAGCTGCCGTGCGCGGAATTCGCATCGGCGCGCACGTCGCCTACCGCGATCTCGCCGGATTCGGACGACGACGCATGGATTACTCACATCGAGAATTGCGAGCCGAAACCGTCTACCAGATTGGTGCACTTTCGGCATGTGCACGGGCGGTGGGTACCGAAGTTTCCTACGTCAAGCCCCACGGTGCCCTCTACAACCGCATCGCAGTGGATGAAAATCAGGCCGCTGCAGTGGTGGAGGCGCTCCTGCTCGCTCGCTCCACCTGCGGAGATGAGCTTGCCATTATGGCGCAGCCGGGGTCGGTCATCGAACGGCTCAGCCTCGACGCGGACCTCCCTGTGATTAGGGAAGCTTTTGCAGATCGCGCTTACAACTCCGATGGAACTCTGGTGTCCCGAGTACTCGAGGGGTCGGTCATTGTAGAACCCGATGCCGTCGTCAAACGCGTCATTGCAATGGCTAGCGGGGAACCAATCGTCGCCTACGACGGTTCACCGTTGACCGTGCAGGCTGACTCTATTTGTTTGCACGGAGACACCCCTGGTGCGGTCGAACTCTCCCGTATGATTCGCCAAGGGCTCGTCGACGCCGGAGTCACCGTCGCTGCCCACGTATAGCGCGGACTCGCACACCGGTCTTATCAACCGCAGTTTTTCAACCCCGCAAGAAAGAAAGGATCAGCACCGCCATGGCCGAGATTCGCCCTATGGGAACAAATGCGCTGCTTATCGACTATTCATCATCGGCCAATCCGTTGGCGAAGGTACTTCGTGCACACTCTGCTGCGGCCGAGATCGAGGGACTCGTTGACAGGGTACCTGCAGCCCAAACGCTCCTTCTTCGCTTTCGCGGACCGGCTCGTCGTTACCTCGGCGCAGTAGAAACCGCGCTGCGGGGCAACAATGCGCAGAGGCAGACCGTCGACAAGCGAAAAACAATGACGATTCCCGTTCACTATGACGGCGCGGACCTTGAGTCCTTGGCACAAAGCCTTGGGATGAGCCCCCAAGCGTTAATTGATTGGCACTGCGAACGCCCTTGGACGGCCGCGTTCGGTGGATTCGCGCCGGGCTTTTATTACATGGTGCGCGGGAGCGGTCAGGGGTGGCCAGAGCCGCTTGATATTCCCCGCCTTACGACGCCGCGCACTCGAGTTCCCAAGGGCTCCGTCGGACTTGCGGGCCAATTCGCAGGTGTATATCCCATCGATTCGCCCGGTGGCTGGCAGCTCTTGGGACATACAGATGTGGAGATGTGGGACTTGAATCGGCCTAATCCGGCGCTGCTTGAGCCCGGGGTTGAGGTGCAATTTGAAGCGACTTCTACGGTGAGTGCGGCGTAGAAAAAGGGGGCGGAAGAGATGAAGAATTCTATCGAGATTATTCGACCCGGCATATTGACGACGATTCAGGATTTGGGCCGTGCAGGGCAAGGCAGCCTGGGCGTGAGTACTTCCGGTGCGTTCGACCACGAGTCCGCGGCAGCTGCTAACCGGATGGTTGTCAACGAAGAAAGCCTGGCGGTGCTTGAGTGCGTCGTCGGCGGGTTGGAGTTCCAAGTAGCGGAGGGAGCAATCATATCCTTCGCAGGAGCCCACGGTGAGGTGACTGTCGAGCAGGATGGCAAGGTCATCAAGACCTCGATGAATAGTCGAATTGTGGTCGGGGCGAAGGCAATTGTGCGGCTTGGTACCTTCGATGCAGGTCTTCGCGGGTACGTCGCGATTCGAGGGGGCATCGATGTCGCGGAAGTGCTGGGCTCGCGGTCATACGATACGCTCGGCAAGCTCGGCCCAGCGCCTTTGCAGGCCGGTCAGGTCTTGCAGGTCGGCGACCCGGAGTATTCGACGGGGTCGTCAATCGCAATTTATCCCGCGCCTCATTGGTCGAGCGAGGCTGCGCGCTTAGATGTTGTTCCTGGCCCTCGGGCGGACTGGTTTACGCGGGAAAGCGTCAGTGATTTCTTTCACGAGACATGGACCGTGACGCAAGAGGCCAACCGCGTCGGACTTCGGCTGAATGGGACTACTCTTGAGCGCCAGGTCACCCATGAGTTGGCAAGCGAGGGAATGGTCCCCGGTGCGATACAAGTGCCCGCATCGGGGCAGCCGATTATTTTCGGTCCTGATCATCCGGCGACGGGTGGATATCCGGTCATTGGTGTGTTGACGGAGCCGTCATTGTCGAGGGCCGGGCAATTGGTGCCCGGCGCGAAGGTACAATTCCGCCGGGTGCGGGCGGTATAGGTCTGCGGCTTCATTCTGCGCGATGGTGCGCCACTACGTTTGCCAGCTATGAGCGTCACACCGTTCTTCGCAGTAAAATCAGCCACCATGATTGAACACGCCTCCTTTTCTCAACTCAGCGCGACGGATGTTTATGCCATCTCGGCACTGCGCACCGATGTGTTCTATCTTGAGCAGTCCTGTACAGAGCCGGAAATGGATTGGCGCGACCTGGAAGATACCGCAGAGCACTATTTCATCCGCGACGACAATGACTCCCGCAAGATTATTGCGTACTTGCGTGTAATTGACACGCTCGATGAGTTCTCGACGAGCTACCCGCGCACCATCGGCCGAGTTGTCGTCGATGCTGCGAGCCGGGGTAGGGGGTTGTCCTCGAAACTGCTGCAGCAGGTCATCGCTGACCACCCAGATACGGGGCTGATTCTGCATGCCCAGACGCAGGCGAAGGCTGTGTACGCAAAAGCCGGCTTCCATGAGATCGGGGAGACCTTCATAGAAGCCGGCATTGAGCACATCACGATGGTTCGTGATGCAGCCCGTGGCGAAGCCTAGGAATTAATCGCCTAGGCTCCGATTTGTACGGCGTTGCTTGCCTGAAGTTTTAAGCGTTGACCTTCGAACTCGCCAGGATGCGGTTCAGAGAGTCGACGCTGGCCTTCGCATCGCCGATAAGCATGTCGGTGTTTTCGTTGAAGAACAACGGGTTCTGCACGCCCGAGTAACCCGAACCCATCGAACGCTTGAGAACAATCACGCGCTCAGATTCCCACACCTTCAGCACCGGCATACCCGCAATCGGGGAGCCCGGCTGCTCTGCCATCGGGTTGACGGTGTCATTTGCACCGATGACCAGGGTGACATCCACATCAGCGAAGTCATCGTTGACCTCGTCCAGCTCCAGCACGATGTCGTAGGGAACCTTGGCCTCAGCCAGCAGCACGTTCATGTGACCCGGCAGGCGGCCAGCGACTGGGTGGATACCGAAGACCACTTCCTTGCCGGCCTCACGCAGGTTACGGACTAGGTCAGCAACAGCGTACTGAGCCTGTGCCACAGCCATACCGTAGCCCGGAGCGATGAGGATCTTGTCTGCGTCACGCAGAATCTCGGAGGTGTCCTCGTGGCTGACCTCGGTGTGGGAGCCTTCCACGGCGCTTCCCGACGAAGCCTCGGAGCCAAAGCCACCCAGAATAACGTTGGCAAAGGAGCGGTTCATGGCCTCACACATGATGTACGACAGGTAGGCGCCGGAGGAACCAACCAGCGCACCAGTGATGATGAGCAGCGGGTTGCCAAGCATGAGACCGGTGAAAGCGGCGGCCCAACCGGAATACGAGTTCATGATGGACACGACAACCGGCATGTCGCCGCCACCGATGGCGATGACCAAGTGCCAGCCCAAAAACAGGCCCAAAGCAGTCACTGCAACCATGCATGCCCATGCGATGGCGCCGCCCTCGGTGCCGGTTGCGATGAAGACAGCCAGGAGAACCAGAGTGACCACCAGAATGGCAATGTTCAGAGCGTTGCGGCCCGGCAGCAGAAGCGGCGAGCCCTTGATCTTCTCAGACAGCTTCAGGCCAGCGACGATGGAGCCAGTGAAGGTCACAGCGCCGATGAAGACGCCAATGTAGACCTCACCGAAGTGGAACTTCAGGGCATCGGGGGCTACATCTTCGGCGAAGATGTAGGAGTTGAAGCCGATGAAGATAGCGCCGAGTCCGACCAGACCATTGAACAGTGCAATCAGCTGCGGCATGCCAGTCATGGCAACGCGGCGTGCGCGACTGATACTGATGACACCACCGATGCCGATAGCGACAACGATGAGAATCAGGGTAATCAGCGGCGAGAAGTGAGTATCCGGCTTGGTGTCTGCGGTCACGAGTGCCTGGAAGATGGCAATGACGACGGCTACAGCCATACCGGCGATACCGAAGGAGTTACCGCGGCGAGCGGTCTCCGGCTTGGACAGGCCCGAGAGGGCAGCGAGGAACAGGACGGCGGCGACAATGTAGCCGACGTTGGACAGGCGGTAGGTCCAGTCCAGAAGCGAAGCAGTATCAATGCTAGCCATTAGACTTTATGCCTCCTCTTTCACAAACATGCCAAGCATGCGGTCGGTGACGGCGAAACCGCCGAAGATATTGATGGAGCTAACCACGATGGCCGCGAACGCGAGACCGGAAACCAGCAGGTTGGAGCTTCCCACCTGGAGAATCGCACCCACCAGAACAATGCCGGAAATCGCGTTGGTCTCAGACATCAGCGGTGTGTGTAGGCGCGGCGTGACCGCGGAGATTACGTAGAAGCCAAGCACGATAGCCAAGGTGAGAACCATGAAGTTGGCGCTCACGCTGTGCGGTGCGCTGAGCATAACCACAATTGCCAGCAGTGCCGTCAGGCCCAGAGCAATCTTCGAGCCCAGGCCAGATCCCATGAAGGAAACCTTCTCCGGCGCATTCTCTTCTAATGCGGCCTGGTGAGCCTGCTGCTCCTGCAGTGGGGCAGCAGGGGTGACAGCGACCTTGATTGGCGGTGGTGGCCAGAGAATCTCAGCTCCGGCAGCGCCGGCGCCATTCTGTGGGCGAGCCTTTGTCACCGTGATGCCACGGATAATCTCGTCCTCGAGATTGAGAACTGGAGAGCCATCCTTTTCCGGCGTGATCAGCTTGAACAGGTTGAAAATGTTCTGTCCGTACAGCGACGATGCCTGCGCGGGCAGACGTCCTGCAAGGTCGGTGTAACCGATGATGGTCACACCGTTGTCAGTGACAATGGTCTTGCCTGGAACGGTCATCTCGCAGTTGCCGCCACCGGCGGCAGCCATGTCGACGATGACGCTGCCTGGCTTCATAGCTGCAACATCGGCAGCAGTCAGCAGCAGTGGAGAGCGACGGCCAGGGATATTCGCGGTGGTAATGACAATGTCAGCCTGCGCGGACTGCTCGGAGTAGAGCTTCGCGGCAGCGGCAGCCTGATCATTGGTCATTTCCTTGGCGTAGCCATCTTCGGACTTCTCGGTGGCGGCCGGAATCGGGATGAACTCTGCACCCATCGATTCGACCTGTTCACCGGCTTCAGGGCGCAGGTCTGTTGCCTTAACAACCGCGCCCATAGAGTTGGCCGTACCGATCGCCGCAAGTCCGCCGACACCAGCGCCGATGACGTAAACGGTAGCTGGCGGCATCTTGCCTGCGGCAGTCACCTGACCAGTGAAAAGGCGACCATATGCAGAAGCCGCTTCGACTACTGCGCGGTAGCCGCCGATGTTGGCCATCGACGACAGTACGTCCATCGACTGTGCCCTGGAAATGCGGGGAACTGCATCCATAGCAAGGGCGGTGATGTTGCGTTGCGCGAGCTCTTCGACCAGTTCTTCGTTTCGGCCTGGCGCAAGTCGGCTGATCAGCATGGCACCGTCGTTAAGCAGTGCACGGAACTGCTCCGGCGGAGTGTCGAGCGTTACGACGATATCGCTGTGCCAGACAGACTCGTCGACAATGGTGGCACCGGCGGATTCGTAGTCCGCGTCGGTGAACTTAGCAGCCAGGCCGGCGTCAGCCTGCACGGCGACCTCGTAGCCAAGCTTGACGAGTTTGCCGACGGTCTCCGGGGTCGCAGCCACAATTGTTTGCTGGGGATCGGGTTCTAAAGGGATGCCGATTCTCATTGTGGGAGTTCTTTTCTGTTCGGGGGTTTTATTAAGGGCCATGCACACTCGGTTGTCGGTTAACAGTGAGTGTGGGCGTGGCCACTTTCTCCTTGGTGTCAATAAGGTATGCGCTGGTGGGGAGGCAGCGGAGGCGTTTGTGGAAAAAGGTAATAAAAATATGTGGGTAACGGTGGTGAGGTGGGTTTTTCTGAGTTTGCGCACTCTTAGAAAGGGGGTAGGAAATGGGGGTAATAGTGCTAATTGTGGGCGAGAGTGAACATTTGTAGCGCCCTGAATGATTGTTTGAGGGGTGAAGTATGGGGGAGGATGATTCTGTCTTTACGTACGTCTTTACGCATTAGGTAGATTCGTATTCCAAGGCTTTTGGCAAGAGTTAAGGAAAAACGATGATTGGTTCACTAAGTGCCGCCGGAAAGGCCGTGTCGGCATCCCGCCGAGGGCAGGGGCGTACGTTCTCGAAGGTGGCTGCTCTCTCGCTCGCAGCTGGTGTAGTTCTCGGCGGACAGGTGCCAGCGCAGGCGGCACCGCGCATTGGTCAGCTGCCGGATATCACTGCACGCGAAAGCACTATTGACTACCAGAACTCGGAAACCGTGGACAAAATTGGCGGTGGTCTGGTGGATGTCATGGGTGGCGTGAACCGTGTCATTTCCGGTGGCGAAAGTGGCCATATCACCGAGCCGTTCGCCCCAGAGGCGGGGCAGCTGCGCAAGGAGTTCGGAGCGATGGGCTCCCATCCAGTTGCCGCAACCCGCGAAGCAATGCCATGTGATGGTGTCGTCTACACCATCTATAACCGCGTACTGCGGGACCTCCACGGTCTCCACGGCACCACCGGCTGCTATGACGTACTGCCTGAATCGGCCAACGCCTCCCCAGTTGGCGCGCAGCTTATCTACCCGGCGGATATTGACTCGATGGAGTCTGCGCCACTGATGGTTCTCAGCCCTGGCATTGGTACTGAGCCGGGTATGTACGACGCGCAAGCGCGACTCTATGCAAGCCACGGATACGTCGTGGCTCTTGGCTACAACTTCACCAACTGGTTCGCGCCACAGATGGTGCTGGCAGCTTCAGTTGCCGCAGCGGCCAATGGGGATGAGTCCACACCACTTGCAGGCAAGATCGATTTCTCCCGCACGATGTTGGTCGGGCACTCTGCGGGTGGTGGCTCCGCAATCTTCCTGAACAACAGGATGGATAAAGCCTTCCAGGCTGCGGGTATCGATATGGTCACCCGTGGTCTGGTCGCCATCACCCCAGGGCCTTCCGACGCTGGACTAATCTCCACACCGCCGGAGATTCCAAGCCTGGTGGCCATTGCGGAGCACGAGGACATCGTTCCTTTTGATGCGGATCGACGTGGCTACCGCGACGCTGAAGGGCCCGCCTGGGAAGCGGTAGTCACCGGTTCCTACCACGGTACCTACCTGGATGATCCGTCCAAGAATGTGCTTGGCTCGCTGGTGCTGTCTTTTAGTGAGTATGTGCTCGGCGGAACGAGTCGAGCAAAGGCCGTCTATGAGGGTGCTAACTACGGCCTGGCTACTGACTCCGAGCTCAAGGACGTTCAGCGCAAGGGCGTTTAGAGCTGGCTACTCCATCGACTCTGGAATCAGCTTTGCCGCGGCCTCGGCGATTGCCTTACGCTGTGCTTTCGTGAGCTGATTGCCGTTGAGGTAGTCGTTGGCCCAGAGTCCATCGGAAATCATTTGGACAACGTAGGCCATGCAGGCTTCCTCATCGGTGGCAATCTGTTCTACCGGCGGATTCCACCGGCGCAAAAGGCGCGTCCAGATCTCGCGCAGCTCCGGGTCGGCGGCAGAGTCGATGGACATGAGTAGCTCGGCCCTCGTTGCTGTATCCAGCGAGACCTGGAGGTTTGCGCGTAGGCGGTTGGCGGGGGGTACCTCCTCTGCGGGCCCACCCGCGGCTTCGATAAGCTCCTCTTCCCATAACTGCGCCATGTGCTCATGGACGCTGCGAATCATGTCTTCGCGGGAGGGGAAGTGGTAAATCAACCCTGATTTACTCATTCCGCATTGAGTTGCGACATTTTCGTAGGTGACCTCGGAAAAGCCATTTGTCTCGATAATCTCAACGATTGTGTCGAGAATGGCAGTGCGCTTACTCGTGCGCATATTCAGTCTCCTTCGGGTTGCCGCGGAATGCCACCGCAGTCGCAATCGCTGCAATGACAGCAACGACAGCCAGGATAATCAAAATGGCCAGGTAGGAACTGTCGAGGCCGGCGCGGGCGCCGTCGTTAAGCGCTGGCGTGTGAAGTGCATCGGTGAGTGAGATGCTGGCGTCGACAGGCGTGAACAAGGCGTAGAACATGGGTAGGAGGCTGCCTGTGATTGCGACGGTGATCAGTGTGCCAAATTCGTAGGACACGGATTCCATCGCCGCCGCCATACCGGCCTTTGACCTCGGGGCTGAGCCGATTATCGCAGTCGACGACACCGACATCACAGAACCTGCGCCCGCGCCGAGCAGTATCAATCCCGCGATCATGAGCGAGAAATTGCCCGAGGAAACGCCGTAGTACATGCCTGCCAGTCCGACGGCGTTGAGGAGGAAGCCGCCGGTGATGAGTGTGCGGAAACCCATTCGATGGAGCACCATGCCGCCGATGACACCAACTGGCAAGGATGCCAGTGCCGCGGTGGCAACTAGCAAGCCCGCGTCGAGTGGTGTGTATCCGACGGAAATCTGGAAGCGCTGCGTCGTCATCAATTCGGCGCCTGCCAGGACAAACATGGCAAGCGCTGCTGCCAGCACGCCACCGGAAAACATCGGCGAACGGAAGACCGAAAAGTCGATGAGGGGTTCGGTAAGACGTGCCTGACGACGCTGAAACAGTGCCGCGCCCACTAGCCCACAGGCGATAGCTGCGACGATGACGGTGGAGGAGCGATGGCCGGCGAGTTCCTTGATGAGTGAAACCAGGCCCAGCATGGCCAGCATCGCGTAGAGGCTGGTGAGGAAGTCCCAGTGTTTGGCTGGGTTGGGCTGATTTGGTGGAGCGAAAATCAGCGTGCCAATGATTGCGAAAACTACGACAGGGATGTTGATAAGGAAGATTGAGCCCCACCAAAAGTGCTCCAACAGGAAACCGCCGACGACGGGGCCAGCAGCGGCACCCAGTGTTGCTGTGGCTGACCAAATGCCAATAGCCGTGGCAAGTTCACGAGGGTGGTGGAAGGTCTCACGTAGCAGTGCGAGGGTTGCTGGCATCATGGTCGCGGCGCCCAGTCCCAGGCAGCCTCGAGCGATGACCAGGGCCCAGGCGTGCGGCGCAAAGGCCGCGGTCAGGGAAGAGAAGCCAAAGATTGTCAGGCCCACAAGAAACATCTTGCGGTGACCGATGCGGTCGCCCAGAGTGCCTGTGCCGAGGAGGAGTGCGGAGATCACCAGTGGGTAGGCGTTGATGATCCACAGGCCCTCCAGCTCGGTTGTGTGGAGCTGCTCGCGCAGAACTGGCAGGGCAGTGTAGAGCACCGAGTTATCTATGCCGATGAGTAGTAGGCCGGCGCTGATGATAGCGAGGAAGACCCACCTGTGGGTGACTGGAGTGGACGGATTAGCCCTCGTGGAAGCGGCGTGGTCGGTACTTGTCATTCCAGTAACTGTAACGAACGTTCGGTTTAGTTACAACTTCTGGAGAGCGACGATTTAGGCCTAGAACTTCAACAAAAGTACGCCAATCCCTACCAAAGGGCCGGTGAAAAAGTGTCTAAGTTGAAGGCGTTGTTGAGGTACGAATTCACGGACGCCGTTCGATCCCCCGTGGCGCCCGAGCGGGTAAAGATCAGCTTGGACGCGCTGACTTTACGCTCGGAGCTTTACGCTCGGACGTTGTGGCCTATCACCGCCGGGATAGTGATTGGCGCATCCCCGAAAAGCTCCTTCTGGTATTCGTTCTGCTCGAAAGCGCCGGCATCGTTATCCCTGATGGTGGCCACATTTGTCAGTTTGCGTGCCGACGGTGCGGAGTTCTTTTGGAGTAGTCCGCCACGGTTGCCCGCAGTGGTGGCCGCGAAAGTCCCTGCACCACGGTTTCCAGCAGCGGTACCCGCGATTCCGCCAGCAGCACCCGTAGCTCCGGTAGTAGCACTGTTGCGCGCACTGATTAGGGAATTCATCAATCCACTTCCGCGCTGTGCAGGGCTGTTCGAAGCGTTTGGCAAGGCAGACCCAGCGACCCCGGCACCCAAGCCGGTTCCCATCTCGCGACCCGCTGTTGGCGCTGGCATACGTCCAAGACTTGAAGTCGGAATTCCCGAGGCCGGTGGGCGGGGGCTTGCGTTTCCAGAAGACGGCAGTACCGGGATATTGCCCGCTGGTGTGAGCCCCGCAGTGCGTCCTGCACCGAGGGAGCCAGCCGGTCGGTTGCCGTGAACTCCGTAAGACGAAACGCCTTGCGGTGATGTGCGTTGAAGTGGGGCGCTCGCGCCCGAAGGAGCGACCATGGCTGGATTCGCCGCATTCGGTTGAGCCATAGTCGATGTACCGGTCGGGGAAGTTGGCGAGATTGTGGAGCTCGTTGGGCTGCCAGGTGATGCGGGGTGCACAGGGGTAGCAGACGGATTAGTAGGGTTCGACAAAGTCGAAGTGCTCGGTTGAACCTGCGAAGGAGCGGAAGGGCTCGCGGCTGTGGATTGCGGTGTTGGAGAATCCGGAACTGTTGAGGTGGCGCCAACTGGTGCGCTGGCGGCCTGCATGCTTCCAGTCATCCCCGCAGGCGAAAGACCGAACTGGCTAGTTCCCGAGCGTCCGGCGACTGTGGCTCCAACGGAAACCTCGGCAGTCACGCCACTTCCCGCATCGGCAGAAACCAGGTTAGGAATTCGAGGAATAGCGGTCTGTAGCTGTGCGGTATACGGGCCAGAGAGAAAGGCAGCTACCTCGGCCTGTTCAAAAGCTTTCTGCGCGCCGGGGTTTGGGAGTGCCTTGGACTCGGCCTCAATCGCCGATAGTGCATTGACGGCCATTGCCTTAACGGACGGCAAAACGGCAAGGTGTCCGGCCATGACCTCAGATGCGGTGGCGATGCTGGTTGCGCGTGCGGCCAGACCTTTCATTGTTGAGTCAGCAGCAGAGAAGACAGCACCGCTGTTGCTCGACACCAAGCCGGATGAGATGGAGGTTAGATTGCTGGCCAACGTGGTCATAGTTTCGGCGAAGTTGTTCCAGTAGGCGATTGCCTCGGCTACGGCACCGTCGTTTGTCGAGGAAAACATGGATAGTAGGGACTTCGCATCAAGATCGAGTTCCGCAGAAAGTGTGACTGGCGCGAAAGTGAGACTTCCAGCTTCAAACATTGGCCGACGCTGAAATACACCGCTTGTTCGCGCTACTTCGGCAATGGAAGCACCGTCACCATTGAACGGGTTAATGCTTCGAAGGATCCGATTCATGGTGGATTCGTGCTCAGTAATCACGCGACGGAAGTCAGCGAGATTTGTTTGCGCCCACGTGAGCTGTTTGCCCAGAGACAATCCGACGGCGGCAGAGCTTCCTGAGCTGCCGGAAATTGCGAGACTGTGTTCTGTCGCCACCAGCTGGAGTGACGGAACCTGTGAGTAGCCGGCCAAGTTGGGCTGGATATGGATGGCATTATTTGCCAGCAAATTCGTGGAATGGAACTTCTGAATTGCAGAGTCGATTGTTGGAATTACGGCATGCATCATGATTCTTCCCCCAAGTAATCAATTAACAGCTCATTTACGGGAGCGCACAGCCGGTGCTGTGGGTCAGGGCTATCTTGTCCGGTTGTATCGATAACGAATCCGAGAGCCCCTTGCTCTGTTTCGACAGAAGCAATACAGGCAGAGCTTCCGAGCGGATTGATTTGAGTGAATGTCACCCAATTGAAAATCCCTTCGTGATGAGCCAAAGGCTCGGCACTGTAGCGTTCGAGTTGTGAATGAGCGACCGCAGCATGCCAGATGCTCAGCAGGCCGGAAGCGTCGGATTCGATAACGCAGCCGATCTGTTTATTTCCTTCGATTCGGCCCTCCATGTACGACTGCTCCCGGAACCCCAGCCTGTCTAAGCGCCCCATAATCTCAGGGTCGTCACACGGATTGGTCAGGACGAATTCGGGTGCGTCGTAGTTGTAGTGCCCATCGGGGCCAAGTGGAGCATCACCGGGCTCCGGCGGATTGTTGGGTGGAAGCACACCCGCAGGTAACGTCACGCCCGAGTCAGTAGTGATGGTTGTCGCATTGTCGCCGACAGGTTGAACGTCCTCGCCGGAAGCCTTGGTCGATGCGCAACTAGTCCCCGTTACTCCCCATAGAAGTGCTGACACTAGGGCGGCAGTAGTCGCCTTTTTCAATTTTCCCTCCCCAAAGAATTTGTGTGAGAAAGATATAACACCGCGTTCACAATTGCGCTTGCTGAGAAGCCGAAAAAATAGACCGACTGTGGATAACTTTTTAGGGGTGTGGACAACGCGGTCGCCGCGAAAAACAGCGCCTCTGCACAGCCGCAACCTGCACCTTTAGGGTGTGTTCTCCGTGCCGTCGTTAAGCGTTGGCGGCAAACATGGGCGTAATGACCGAAGTAATCCGAACGATTGGTTAGACTATGAGGCGCATTACAAAACCACGGGAGTGCCAACCGAAATTCCGGCACTGAGAGGACGCTAGGAACCGAGCGTCGACCGGACGAACCTGAATCTGGGTAATACCAGCGTAGGAAAGGGATGTGTTGCTTCATGGCTGCACGTGTATCTGTATCCGCTCCGCCGAAAGAGGGCGAGGTTACAACTGGCCCGATTTACCGCAGCAACAAGCATTACGACGAGGTTGCGTTCAGCAACGATTTCGGTGAGGCGAACCTGCGGATTCCAGTTCGTCGAATCAATCTGACGGACGGTACTCACTTCGATGCGTACGACACCTCGGGTATCTACACCGAGGAAAACCCGGAGCTGAACCTGAAGGAGGGTTTGGCTAAGACTCGTGACTCGTGGCCGAAGGCTCCGGCAGTGCCGGCGGTTGCAGGCTCTGAGGACGCCCCGAAGGTCAAGACGCAGCTGGCTTGGGCGCGCGCGGGAATTGTCACCCCGGAGATGGCTTTCATCGCCGCTCGTGAAGGTGTGGATCCGGAAGTTGTGCGCGAAGAGGTCGCTGCGGGTCGTGCCGTGATTCCGGCGAACCACAAGCACCCGGAGACTGAGCCGATGATTATCGGCAAGCGCTTTGCCACCAAGATCAACGCCAACATTGGTAACTCGGCTGTGACTTCGTCCATCTCTGAGGAGGTGGAGAAGATGGTGTGGGCGACTCGTTGGGGCGCGGACACCATCATGGACCTGTCCACTGGCAAGGACATTCACGAAACCCGCGAGTGGATTCTGCGTAACTCCCCGGTGCCGGTTGGTACGGTGCCGATTTACCAGGCGCTGGAGAAGGTCAAGGGTGACCCGGCCAAGCTGACCTGGGAAATCTACCGTGAGACCATCATTGAGCAGTGTGAACAGGGCGTGGATTACATGACCGTTCACGCGGGTGTGCTGCTGCGCTACGTGCCGCTGGCCGCCAATCGCGTGACGGGCATTGTTTCCCGCGGTGGCTCAATCATGGCCGCATGGTGCCTCGCGCATCACCAGGAGAGCTTCCTCTACACGCGCTTCGCTGAGCTGTGTGACATTTTGGCGCAGTACGATGTCACGTTCTCCCTCGGTGACGGCCTGCGTCCGGGGTCCATTGCCGATGCTAACGATGAAGCCCAGCTGGCTGAGCTGCGCACCCTCGGCGAGCTGACCAAGATCGCTAAGTCCCGTGGTTGCCAGGTCATGATCGAAGGTCCAGGCCACGTTCCGATGCACAAGATCGCCGACAACGTGAAGTGGGAAGAGGAGTGGTGTGAGGAAGCTCCGTTCTACACCCTCGGCCCGCTGGCAACCGATATCGCGCCGGGCTATGACCACATCACCTCGGCTATCGGTGCGGCAATCATTGCGCAGGCTGGCACCGCCATGCTTTGCTACGTCACGCCGAAGGAGCACCTGGGGCTGCCGAACCGCGACGACGTCAAAGTCGGCGTGATTACTTACAAGATTTCCGCTCACGCCGCCGACTTGGCGAAGGGGCTGCCGCGCGCTCAGGAGCGTGACGACGCGCTGTCGAAGGCTCGCTTCGAGTTCCGTTGGCATGACCAGTTTGCACTGGCTCTGGATCCGGACACTGCGCTGGATTACCACGATGAGACTCTGCCTGCAGAGCCGGCAAAGACTGCGCATTTCTGTTCCATGTGCGGTCCGAAGTTCTGCTCCATGCGTATTTCCAAGGACGTACAGGACTACGCGAAGGAACACGGCCTGGACTCCGTTGAAGCGATCGAGGCCGGCATGGCTGAGAAGTCCCAGGAGTTCGCTGATCAGGGCAGCCGCGTCTACCTGCCGATTACCGCGGAGTAGTTGGTTGTCTTAGAAGATGCTGAAGTAAGCCGCGGTCTAGCTCTATTGGGCTTGGCCGCGGTTTTCTTTTGCTTTCAGCTATTTCTGCCGGCCTCAGTGTTGAGGCTCAAACGGGGGGAGGGTAAGGCGCACCTTCATAAAGGCGTTAGGTACACCTAACTAGTGGGGTGTACATTGCTTGTATGCACAGCCTGAGATTCCTGACTTTCGATAATTCCCACCGCCATCTCGCAGGTGCTCGCAACACTCGCAACACTCGCCGTTCATTCAGCTCTGAATCATCCACGGCTGGAGAAGGCGTGCGTCGACCGGTGGGGCGGAGTGCGCGCAGAGCTGCTACTGCGGTTTCGCTGTCCGGCGCCATGGTTCTTTCGGCGTTTGTGTCCCCGGCAATGGCTGAAACTGCGAAACCAATCGTGCCGGACAATTTTCCCAATGTGATCAATCCAGCGGAGAACTTCCAGCCGCAGGATTCACAGTATGTCGAATCCCCGGAAGTTACTGTCACTTTTGAAGACGGCACACCAGCTGAAGGTGCCACGGTTCATCGCGGCGATGTTCTTATTGTTCGCGGCAGTGGTTTCAATCCGTCGGCCAACCGTGGTGGTTACCCGCTTCCAATTCCTCCGGGTGTGCCCAATGGTGTTTACGTTCTCTACAGTGCGTTCCCAGACTCGTGGAAGCCAAGTGAAGGTGCTCCGTCTTCGGCGCGGAAACATCCGCACGACAACATTGCCTGGGTCACGCCGGCTGGAACTCTCGAGGCGATACCGAACCAGGGCGTCGATATGCGGCGTTCTATCGCTCGTCAGGCTACTCCGATGACAGATGACGGCAGTTTTGAAGCCCGCATTGTTGTTGACCCGCCAGAGGCTCCAGCTGGTGATAACTGGGGCATTTACGTCTACCCGGCAGCCGGCTCGATTAATGCGGCCGAGGAAATCTATATTCCGTTGAATTATTCGGATGCTCCGGGCAAGAATGCTCCGGCTCCCTCGAGTGAGGATTTAGTAATTTCTGTATCTGCGCTGGAGAAGGTATTCGGCGCACTGGGTGGTGGCGTCACTGCCAAGAACGGTGCCCTAGAGCCTGAGGCCGGAGTCGTTTCATTCACCCGCGACAATGACAGCAGCGATGCCAAAGGGGAGAGCTACCGCGGAGAAGTTCACTTCACCGCGAAGTTCAGTCTGGTTCATGTGGTCGTCCGTAATCCGCGCATTGAGGACGGCCCGACCGGAAAGATTATTACGGCAGAGGTCTCGCAGGGCTACGATGTCGGCCCGGACGAGATGGAGCGTATGCCCATTGCCGCCGTGGTCGACAGCGATGGAGATCAGCTGATCACGACCATCGGCACTATTTCGCAGTTCCGGTAGTCCCTCCGACCATCACAGCCGCCAACTGTCGTCTACCTGGCACTTCGTTCAAAGTAAGCCGTCATACCTTGCGGGTTCCTGCGGGTTGTAACCACTGCTGTAGTGGAATCACTACATTAGATAGAGGCGCTTACCAGCGATGAGGAGGAACGTGGGACGGCATAGTCGGGCAGAAGGACCGGTGTCACAGGATGGGGCATCGTCACAGGTTGCGGAGTCGCAACGTGCTGTTGCGGAGTCTCCGTCGCGGGCCTCGCGAAAAATATGGGTTCGCAAACCCAATCAGGCCCCTGCGCTGACGCAATCGCCTGTGATGAGCTGGCCTCTTATGCTGGTCTCGCTGCTCGGTGGTCTTGCCTCGCTGCTGGCCTGGAATGGCCGCACCCAGCCGGACGATTGGGCGTCGCTCTGGGTGGGCGGGCTACTGATGGACAGGGGACTTGAGTCCCATCTCTATGATGCCGATCCAATCGATTTCACCGCCATGAGCGGAGAGGTCTGGCCACGCCTGGCGCAGGAAGTGTCTGCGCCATTTACGCATCCCTTTGTGCAAAACCCTTTGTTTGCAAAGGCTCTGGGAGCGATATCCCACGTCATGAGCTTTGAAACCTCGGTTGCTTGGTTGCTGTTTCTTTCCGGAATGGCCGTCGTGGTCCTGGTCGCAGCTTCCTACCACCTGTGGTTTCGGTCGACCATGCCCTGGGGCATCGCAGCGCTGGTTACCGCATGCGTATTCGCCCTGCCGACCACTCTCAATTCGTTCTGGATTGGTCAGACGACACCGCTGATTGTCGCGGGCGTCGCCTATGGGCTTGCTGCCTCGCGCACTCGTCCTTGGCTCGCGGGCATCGTCCTCGGCATTGTCGCATCCATTAAATTGACTCCGTATGCGCTCATCGCCGTGATGCTCTTTTTCGCTTATCGACGGCGCGCAGCCCTCTGGTCGCTGGCCACCACGGCGGTACTGGCGGTCTGGATGTTTATCCGCATTGACATGCCGGTTATTTCGGACTGGATTGACCGAATCGACGACATTGGTGCGTCGGTCTTGGTCGGTGGTGCGAATCAGTCGTTGGCGTCGACTTTAGCCACAGACCTGGGCAATCCTGATTTATTAGTAACAGTGGTTCGTGATTATCCGAGTCACGTGAAAACGATTCCACTGTGTATTGCGCTCGGCGTGGTGTTGATGGTCACGGCAGTTGCGTGGTTGAACCCGGTCTACCGGTTTGAGTTTCTAATCACCGGCGCGTGGCTTATTGCAGCCACATTCTCATCGATTCTTTGGACCCACTACATGTTGATGCTGGTCACGCCTGTGTTCGGTTTGGCCGCCATGGCGCGGAACCGATTGACCAGACAGTGGCCGTATATCGGTATTGCGTTGCTAGTGGTCCTGCTGACGTTCCCTGTGACAAACCCGATTGCTGCTACGCCGTATACCGGCGGATTTGTGTACTCGGGGATTACTGCGATGCTCTTGACGCTGGCATTGATGCTAGTTGTTGGTGGCTGCCACGCGTTTGCGGTACATCGGTACGGCGATGGTGATGCAGGCGAGGTTGGAGCTGGTTTTGGCAGTGAATTAGCTGCCGCGGAGACATTAAAATTTCCTCAGCCAGAGCCAATGGTCTTATTCGACTTGAGGAAGCGCTAGATTTAGCGGCTCAGCATAGAGACGATGTCACGGGCAGACATGTCGCTGTAAATCTCGTTCCGGGCGCTCTTAACCTGGTGGCCGAAGTGGACTGCGTTAGCGTCACTGCTGGTGTCGCGGGTAAGAGCTTCGCGCAGCGGCTGAGAGAAGAAGGCGCGCTTGGTAGTGAAAGAACGGGGGAACAGGTTTTCAAGGCTCACGGTATAAACCCTTTCTGTGGTCGGAATCCGGTCAGGATTCCGGTTTGAGAGTTTCTGTATTCAAATGGTTTTCTTTGATGCGGTTGCCACTATATGTCTGAATATGCCCGATATCGAGTTAAAACGGGCAAAAGTGACTAAGTGGATACCGTTCCCAACATGAAAGCTGCATCACACTGTGGACCGGCTTAATGCTCGGTCACGGTCAGTTGTGGGCTCCAATACAATGAAATCCGGAATCAAATGTGAAGTAGGAGTTTGGTTATGGCTATTTCTTCGGCACCCACCCCTGAGTCCCCGGATTCAGCGGATACCTCGGACGCGGCATCGCGCAGCGTTCCGGCGGCAGCGCTCAGTCACGTTGAGGATTTAATAGATTTTGTGGCTGCGTCGCCAAGCTCATTTCATGCGGCACAACAGGTCGTTGACCGTCTGAGTGCAGCCGGTGCCACGGTCGTCGACGAGCACGAGCAGTGGCCAAGCGAGCCCGGTGCCTACGTCCTGCGTCGCGATGGCGCTGCCGTTGCTTGGGTCGTCCCGGAGACGCCGGCTGCCGATTTCACCGGTTTCCGTATTGTGGGTTCTCACACGGATTCGCCCGGTTTTCGTGTGAAGCCCAACGCGCGCACCTCCGCCGCAGGCTATGCGCAGGTCGCTGTAGAGGTCTATGGCGGCGCGTTGTTGGGAAGCTGGACCGACCGTGAAATCGAGTTCGCTGGTCGGGTAATTGATAAAAACGGCCATGAGCACCTTGCTCGCACTGGCCCGGTCGCGCGTATCCCGCAGTTGGCTATCCACCTCAATCGTGCGGTTAACGAAGAGGGGTTGAAGCTCCACAGGCAGAATCACACTGCACCAATCATCGGACTGGATACCTTCGGCACCGATGTGCACCAGATCATCGCTAATGCTGCGGGACTGTCTATCGACGACATCGTCGCCTGGGACCTCATTTCCTTCGACACTCAGCAGCCGCGCACCTTCGGTGCTCACGATGAGTTCCTGGCTTCTGGCCGACTCGACAACCTGCTCAGCGTCCACTCCTCCCTGGTCGCCTTCGAGACCTTGCTCCGTCAAAACTGGAGCACGTCAACCACCATCCCCGTCATGGTCGCTTTCGATCACGAGGAAGTTGGGTCCGCCTCCACCACGGGCGCTGCAGGGCCACTGCTTGCCGACGTTCTGTCCCGCATCGCAGCGGCCACGGGCGCTGACCTGGAACGCACTCAGCAGCTCTACCGCGGTTCCATCTGTCTCTCTGCTGACGGCGCACACGGTGTGCACCCGAACTATGCAGGCGAACACGAGCCGGGGCACCAGCCGGAACTCAATGCCGGCCCGGTGGTGAAGATCAATGCCAACCAGCGCTACGCCACCACGGCGGCCGGTCAGGCGGAGGTTGTCCGAATCGCAGCGGAAACCTCCAAGCGCATTGGCCAGGAAGTGCCGGTGCAGTATTTTGTCTCTGCGAACCACAAGCCATGCGGCTCCACTATCGGCCCGATCACTGCAACGCGACTGGGTATCGACACCATCGATATCGGAGCTGCGATGGTCTCCATGCACTCGGCGCGTGAGATGTGCGGCACGATTGACCCATGGTGGTTGGCCGAACTCACCGTGGATTTCTGGGGTGCCGGACACTAGCAGCTCGCTGGCAGCGCTGAAGTCGCCTCTAGCAGGGGAGATGTCGGGGCGCTGTGGCCGTCGTGAAGCGAAAATGGGTGAGGGAATTTCCGTAGCTGCTCGTCGTGGAGCCTATTTTCTGTCATGCTATGAACCATGACTGATGCTAACGACACCCTGCCGTCGCACCGCCTTGAAGTACCTATCGAAGAGGCGGTGGCATGGCGTCGCCAACTGCACCAGAATCCGGAGCTGAGCTTCCGGGAGTACAGGACCTCGGACATGATTGAGGATTTGCTCAATCAGTGGGACATCCCGACGTACCGGTTGACCCCGACGTCCGTAATTGGCGTCATCGAGGGAACAGCGGGCGACCCCAGCACTGGCCGTGTGATTGGCTACCGCGCGGATATTGACGCCCTGCCGATTCAGGAGGAAACGGGACTGCCGTATGCCTCGCGCACGCCAGGTGTGATGCACGCCTGTGGTCATGATGTTCACACGGCGATGCTGCTGGGCACGGCGAAGGTGCTCTCTGGAATGCGCGATCAGCTGCACGGCAAGGTGCTGTGCATCTTCCAGCACGCCGAAGAAATGCTGCCGGGCGGTGCTCGTGAGCTGGTCGACAAGGGTGCCGCCGATGACTTGGATGAGGTCTATGCCTTCCACGTCGCGCCGCATCCGGTGGGGCATGTGGGAATTTGCGCTGGGCGAGTGACAACCATGTCGGGCATTGTCTCCATCGCGATTCGTGGCCGTGGCGGTCACTCCTCGAACCCACAGCTGTCGATTGACCCGGTGCTCATCGCCAGTGAGGTGACTCTCATGCTGAACACGATTGTCTCCCGCGATGTGGATCCAAAGCACATGAACATCGTCAACGTCGGCTCACTGCATTCAGGTGAGGCCGGCAACGTGATTCCGGATACGGCCAACCTGGAAGTGTCCATCCGCTCGGTGGATGAGGCCGACTGGGAGATTGTCTGCCAGCGTATCGAGGCCGTCGTCAACGGCGTCTGCCAAGCTCACGGCGCACAGGCGACTTTCGACTGGCAGATTCCGTACCCGATGGTGGTCAACGCCGACATTGCAGTCAATCGTGCCTGGCATGCGGCGACGAAGGCAGTTGGCAACTCCAAGGTGTTCGCCGCCGATCCGTGGGCTCCTTCGGATGACTTCTCCTATTTTTCTCGTGAAGCGCCGGGCTGTTACATGTTCCTCGGCACCGGTGGCCCGGAAGCGGGTAATCCCTTCTTTCTCCACAATTCCAAGTTTAAAATTGTGGAGAGAGCCATGGTCAATGGCATGCGCACGGAAATCCAAATCGCGCTCGACGCACTGAACCCGTCGAAGAATCATCCGCCGGAGCGACCTGCCACATCTCCGACCATGCCCGCAGCAGGTTCCGTGCCTCCACGGCCGCGGAAGGCA
The DNA here is from genome assembly GCF_014335015.1 of Corynebacterium sp. LK31. Taxonomy (NCBI): domain Bacteria; kingdom Bacillati; phylum Actinomycetota; class Actinomycetes; order Mycobacteriales; family Corynebacteriaceae; genus Corynebacterium; species Corynebacterium sp. LK31. The sequence continues at coordinate 57,436 of NZ_PDGW01000009.1, forward strand.
GGCCTTGGCACGCCACAGTCGCATGCGGGCCAGGCGCGGGCGTCGTCAAGCGAATCGGCGGGGGAGACCTCACCGAGTCCTGAGGCGGCGGCATCAGATAATTCCAATCAGCCTCAGGCACCTAGAGAGGATGCATAGGACAATGTCCACGACCCCCAACGCCCCTAATAAGACGCTCGCTGCCGCACCTGAGTGGTCGAAGTGGGCGATTGGATGGCACGTCTATCCACTGGGGTTTGTGGGAGCGCCCATCCGTGAGAAGGATCGAGGCGCCGCGCCGGTCAATCGAATTCGCAAACTGATTGACTGGCTTCCGTACGTCCAGGAGCTCGGGCTCAACGTCCTGCAGCTGGCTCCAGTATTCGAGTCGACTAGCCACGGCTACGATACCGAGGACTACTACCGCATTGACTCGCGCCTGGGTACCGAAGAGGACATGAAGGCTGTCATCGAAGCTGCCCATGAGCGCGGCATCAAAGTGCTTTTCGACGGCGTCTTCAACCACATCGGGGCAGAGGCACCCGCGTTGAAGACCGCGAAGGAAAACCCTGACTCTGAAGAAGCACAGCTCTTTGCGTTTACTCACTCAGATGGCGACATGACCGCGCCGGTGTTTGAGGGCCATGAGAGTTTGGTCGAATTCGATCACACCAGTGACGCGACTGTTGATTTTGTCGTCAACGTGATGAATTACTGGCTGGCGCGGGGGATTGATGGCTGGCGACTGGATGCGGCCTACGCAGTGGACCCACAGCTTTGGCACAAGGTTTTGCCGCGAGTGCGTGCTGAGCACCCGCACGCCTTTATCTACGGCGAGGTCATCCACGGTGACTATGCGGAGATTGTGTCGGTGTCCGGCATGGACTCGGTGACGGAGTACGAGCTGTGGAAAGCGACCTGGTCTGCGCTGAAGGAGGAAAACTTCTTCGAGTTGGACTGGACTCTGAAGCGCCATAATACCTTCGCGGAGTCTTTTGTGCCGGTGACGTTTGTGGGCAACCACGATGTTTCACGCATTGCGACGCAGGTAGGGGCCGACAAGGCCGTGCTGGCGGCGACGGTGCTGTTTACCGTGGCCGGTGTGCCGCTGGTCTACTACGGCGACGAACAGGGTTACACCGGTCTCAAAGAGGAACGCATCGGCGGTGACGACCAGATTCGACCAGTGTTCCCGGATAGCCCGGAGGAACTCTCTGCGCTTGGTGAGGACCTCTACCGCGCTTACCAGCAGCTCGTTGCGGTGCGACGCCGGTTCCCATGGTTGCACTCCGCTCGCGTGGAGACTGATGAATTGCGCAATGGTTTTCTTCGCTACCGCGTGACCGCAACCGACGCGGCGCTCGTGGACGATGCTGCCGGAGCCTCGGGTGAGGCTGGAGCTTCCGGCGAGATGCCCTCGCTCGTTGTCGAGCTGAACCTGGAAAACGGCGCAACCAGCGCGGTGATCCGTGATGGTGACCACGTGGAATTTGAGTTTTCCTAGGCTCTCTAGGCGGCTCTAGGCTGCCCCGGAGAACCAAAACCGCCCGGACACAATGTCCAGGCGGTAATTCTTTCGTGCCCCATCGATGAGTGGGCACAAGGGGTAGTGACTGCGTTTATGTTTGCTGGCTACCCCTGTTTTCGCAGATGCAGTGATTACATCTCTGCGGTCTCAGCAGGGGTCATCTCGTCGGAGGATGCCGGAGTGGTGGCCTTCTGCTCGAAGGTCTCCGACGGGTTGGCCTGGTCGCCGACCTTCACGTCCGAGTCAACCTGATTCGGGGGAGAGCAAGCGACCAGGGCTGCTGCGGCAATGGCGGATGCGGCGATAGCGCCGGCGATGCGGTTACGCATGGATGTGGCTCCTCTGTCGGAAAAACAATAGCTACAAGGGGCTAATAAACTTTTCTCACATTATCTTAAAGCAATATCTTAGAGGATTCTTAACGGCTTGCGGGAACCAAGGGGCCAATCGCCCCCGCGCCGATGCATAGGGTTGCCCCCGGAGTCGCCTTTTCCACATCGACATGGAGAGTATTTCCGCCACCGTTGAGGTACACATAGCGCGGTCGCAGATCGTTGTTCATCTTCACGACTGTGGAACCACCGCGGGTTTGCTCTTCAGTCTCGAAAGGATTGGGGAGCGACAGGCGCACATCCATGTCCTCGGAGGCGGTGGCCGGGAACTCAAGCACCCAGTCACCGAGCTTGATGATGTTCTCCAACTTGATGTCCTCCGACGCGGTGCCGTCCTCGCCAACTGTGATGCGATGGCCACACTGCTCGACAGGGCCGTCAGTGACACGGGTGACCTCGGAGACCTTGGCGTCGATAAGCGAACCGTCTGTATTGAACATGCGCGGGTGACCGGTGACGCGCTCAAACGGCGGGCGATCGGAGACCGCATCAAACACCCGCGAGTACATGTTCATCGGAGCGGCGACGGGCACGAGAACTTCGAAGGGGACGGGCTGGTCGATGAGATTGTAGTCGATCGCCTTGTCGGGGCCAGCGGCATCGGCTTCCTCGCGCAGCGCGGACAGCGACGCCTTGGTGTTGCCGATCCACTCCATTGCGATGTCATCAGACCAGGCATTGCGGTAAGTGACCACGGAAATCGTGGAGGTGACAGCCAGCGCGATGCCCAGCGACCAAATCAGAATGTGCGTACGAGCCGGTAGCAGCGCTGGCGCCTCGTCCTTCGGTGGGAGTCCAGCCAGGGAGATCGCGACGCAGATTACGATCACGAGCGCGACATCAGAGTAGTAGTGCAAAGTGTGCGCCAGCACGCCAGAGGTGTTCTCTCCCGAGCGGAACAGGGTGATGGCGAACAAGGTGGTGAACATGTACGCCACCGATAGCGTCCACGGAGCCCAGCCACGGTAATCGCGGCCGATGAGGGTGGCGGACAGAATCAACAGGATAATGCCGCCGAGAGTAATCAGCTGAGACGAAGCGGAGGCAAACGGCTGTCCCGGAGCCCAGCGTTCCCAGCTTGTTGGTCCGCCGATGATGCCGGCAAAAATCTGGCCAAGGCCGTTGAAGAACAGTTCGGGCTGTAGCTTGTCGGAAATGAAGCCAGTGGTTTCGGCGGGGCCGAAGTAGTACCACAGTGCCCAGGCGCCGGTCAGCAGCATCGATGGGATCCAGATGACGAGGCCACGGCGGAGAACCTGCAGGATATTTCTGCGCTCCATGTAAGCCAAAGTGACGACAACCAGCATGGAGATCGGTGCGATAGCCAGGGACTTCTCAAAGAACCCGAGCGCCACGGCCAGCAGCACGAACAGGCCTACGGCCTCCCACGGGCGAGGGCCGAAGGAACGACGCATAGTCGTGCGAATAGCGACAATCATGAAAACCACAAATGCTAGGTGGAACGGCTGGGAATTGGCCGCGGCCGACCACCAGGTGTCGCCCGGAAGCATCAGCGGTGTCCAGGCGACGATCGTGATGAGGAAGAGAGACACCAGCGTGCGGCCGGTGAGAAGCTCAAAGAGTTTAGCTGTGGCGTATGTCAGCACTACCGACATCACGGCCATGGTGATAGCCGGTAGCCACCAGTTCCACGGTGCGATGAGGTGATAGAGGCCTTGCACCAAGAAGGCCAGTGGTGCAAGGTGCCCGTCGTGATCCTGAAGCAGGTAGTCCTTGCTCAGCAGTGGGGTGTCGTAAAGATGGCCAACAATGATGAAGTCATCCCAGTAAAAACCATGGCTAGTCAGCACCAGAATGCGAGCGACAAGCTGTATCGCAATAACAACTCCGATGAGTGGCCACCACTGCTTCGCAGACAGGTCAAGTCGCTCGCCCCACGTCAATGTGGGCATGTAGTATGGGCGAGAACTTTCCTGCTCAGCGGTGTTGTCAGCACCAGGGTCCTCGGCAGTTTTCACTGCGGAATCCGCGGCTGTCCCCTCATCGCCGACTGTCGGCGTATGAGGGGGTTGGGCAGTTGGGGTATCTCCTGTAGATGACCGCTCGGCTTTAGTCATGGTTCCTTATGTTATCTAGGCCATCTGCTGGGCGCGGTAGGGTAGGCAAAAGTTAGTGCTTAGGGCGTGTCGACACAGGCTTCATACGCCGCTAATGAATACATCAATAATGTTTGAGCAATACCGCTCGAGTTAAAGAAAAATAGGAGCAAGTGGGATGACGCAATCGGCGAGTGCAGCGCGCGCTAACTTCTCGTGGCGCAATATTGACATCATCATTGCAGCTGTTATCGGCGTGGCCGTTGGCCTGATTTTTGTTATCTGGAACATCATCGGCGGTGCGGGCTATGAAGCAGTCAACGCGCTTACTCCTGGTCTTGGCGGTTTGGTCGCTGGTATGTGGTTCCTCGGTGGTCCGCTCGGCGCGTACATCATTCGCAAGCCGGGTGCAGCTATCTTCGTCGAGGTAATCGCGGCGACGGTTTCAGCACTGATCGGTAACCAGTGGGGTATCTCCACCCTGTACTCAGGTTTGGCGCAGGGGCTCGGCGCGGAGCTGGTGTTCCTCATTCTGGCGTATAAGAGCTACAACCTGGCCACCGTGGTTATCTCCGGTCTCATGGCAGGTGTTGGCGCATGGACTTTCGAGCTTTTCACTGGCAACCTGGCCAAGACTTTCGAATTCAACGTCATCTACCTGATCTCCACGGCGCTGTCGGGTGCCGTCCTCGCCGGTCTGCTGGCTTACTTCCTGGCTAAGGCACTGGCGGCAACTGGAGCGCTGGATCGTTTTGCCATCGGGCGAGAGCGGCACGACGACGTCTAGGAAAATCGATGACAGATGAGGCGTTGACGCGGGGGCCGTCGTCAAGCGGAAATGTCCCTGCGGTGAGCGCGCGGGGGTTCGGATATCGGCACGCGGGGCGCAAAGCTGCGGTACTGAACGACATCACGCTGGACATCGAGCGCGGTGAAAAGGTGCTGTTGCTCGGCGCGTCGGGGATGGGGAAGTCGACGCTGCTCGCCGCTATTGCTGGCGTGCTTGGCGACGACTCCGATGGCGAAGCCACCGGAAAGCTCCTGATTGAAGGTCGTACTCCTGCTTCCGCACGGGGTTCGGTGGGCTTGGTGCTGCAAGACCCTGACTCGCAGACGATTAGTGCTCGCGTTGGCGACGATGTTGCCTTTGGTGCGGAAAACCTGGGCGTTGCCCCAGCTGAGATTGGCAACCGAGTGCGCGCCAGCCTGGATTTGGTGGGGCTGGATTTGCCGCTGGATCATCCCACGCACAGACTTTCGGGTGGGCAGAAGCAGCGCCTCGCATTGGCAGGTGTGCTGGCAATGGGCGCACGGGTTATTTGTTTGGACGAGCCGACGGCCAACATCGACCCGGCCGGTGTGCCGGTACTACGCGATGCTGCGATTACCGCGGCGGAGAGGACCGGTGCGGCACTGATTGTGGTCGAGCATCGAGTGGATGCGTGGGTCGATGTGGTCGACCGCGTCATCGTGCTGGGCCGCGGAGGTGTGATTGCCGATGGTGCACCGCATCGGGTCTTGGAAGACTACGGGCAGGCTCTGACGGATGCTGGGGTGTGGATTCCGGGTGCTCCGCCCGCGCTGCCGGATGCGCGTTCAGTTGCCTGCGACCAGGACGGGCACCCTAGCGGTGACATCGCGATCGAAACCCGCGAGCTGGACATCGGCTATGGCGCGAAGAAGTCGTGGTTCAGGGGTAGCGAAACTGTTGATCCTATTGCTCGCGGAGTATCCGTTTCTATCCCATCCGAAGCTTCCACCTGCATCGTTGGTCACAACGGCAGCGGGAAGTCCACGTTAGCGCTGACGCTCGGCGGCCTGCTTGAGCCGATGGCGGGCACGGTCCAAGTGGCCGGCAGCGGTAGTGCGCCGTGGAGATGGCCGTCGAAGAAGTTGGCTACTCGGATTGGCACGGTCTTCCAAGACCCCGAGCATCAATTTGTCACCGGCACAGTGCTGGAAGAGTTGCAGCTTGGCCCCAAGCTTGTCGGTGTCAACGCTGATCAGCGCATCGAGGAATTACTTGAGCGGCTGCGGCTAACGGCTCTGACCAAGGCGAATCCGTTCTCACTCTCGGGCGGTGAGAAGCGACGTCTGTCGGTGGCGACAATGCTGGCGACAGCGCCGGATATTGTGCTTCTCGACGAACCGACGTTCGGCCAAGACCGCCGGACATTCACCGAGCTGCTCACTTTGCTTCGCCAGCTTGCTGACGACGGCCGAACGGTTATTTCGATTACCCACGATCCATTGGTGGTACAAGCGATGGGGGACTACGTCGTCGACATGGATATGTTTCATCTGAAGCGGTTAGACCGTGCGGCGCTGGGACAGCCTGGTTCGGGGGAGCAGGCCGGTCCGAGCAGCAATAGCGGTTCGCGCGGCCAGGGCGAAGCAGGAGGGAAATTGTGACTGAAGTCGGTTCCGCCGGTACGGCTGAAGGTACGCAGAGCGGCACTTCGAGTAAGCAGCCTTTCCTCGCGACGGTCAACCCGGTAGCGAGAGTACTGGGCCTGTTCTTGCTCACCACACCGCTGCTGATTTCCATCGACTGGGTCTCCGCAGTGGTCGCGCTTGTCTGCACGCTTTTCTTGGTGCCGCTGTCGGGTTTGGGTTTTCGTCGTTTTCTAGGACGCAGCCTGCCACTTCTTATCGCCGCGCCCATCTCTGGAATCTCGATGGCGCTCTACGGCAACCCGGAGGGCAAAGAGTATTTCTCCTTCCTGCTTGCGCATGTGACGGATAATTCTATTTCCCTGGCCATCGCGATTATGTTGCGTGTGCTGGCTATCGGTACTCCAGTTGTCGTGTTGACAGCCAATATCGACCCCACCGATCTGGGCAATGGGCTGGCGCAGATTCTCAAGCTGCCCAGCCGGTTTGTGCTGGCAACGGTGGCGAGTTTGCGGCTCGTCGGCCTATTCATCAGCGATTGGCAGGCGCTGACCCGAGCCCGTCGAGCACGCGGTTTGGGTGACCACGGCGCAATCCGCCGCACTATTTCCCAGGTGTTCGCTCTGCTGGTGTTTGCGCTGCGCCGCGGAACCAAACTGGCTACGGCCATGGAAGCCCGCGGCTTTGGCGCACCGATTAAGCGTACGTGGTGGCACACCTCGACATTGGCCACGCGTGACTATGCCACCATGGCCGCCTGCCTTGCCATCGCCGTCGCAGCAATCAGTATTTCCGTGTGGGCCGGGGAGTTCCGCTTCCTGGGCGTAGCGTAGCAAAGGTGTTTCGATCACGATGATTCTGCTTATCGACGGCCGTTCCGGCAGTGGCAAAACCACCCTTTCGGCAAAGTTGCACAGTATCCTCGGTTGGCCAGTTATCCACTTGGAGGATGTATATCCGGGCTGGTCCGGTCTGCAGAAAGCATCGGCCGCAGTTGCGGAGACCATTTTGAACCCCGCTCTACCGGCCGATGAGCGCGGGTATCGCCGGTGGGACTGGTACGCCAGTGAATTCGCCGAGTGGGTCCCCACGCCACCGGACTCCTCGCTCATCGTCGAAGGCTGCGGCGCTGTCACTGAAGCTAACCTTGCCGCTGCCCGCGCCATCGGCGACGGCAACGCCTGGGGAGTCTGGGTAGAGCTGGACACACAGACTCGATTTGCCCGTGCCATGGCTCGCGACGACCACTTCGAGGAACACTGGGACATGTGGGCCGAGCAGGAATCCCAGCATATGGCGAAGCACAATCCGCAACAGCTCGTCGACTGGACCATCAACGTCCCAGAACAGTTAACGTGGAAGCTCTGATGAGAAAAACACTCGCGTGCCTCGGTGCAGGCTTCGGTTCCATGCTCCTCGTCGGCGGACTACGCGTCGCCGCTAATTCGGAGCTACGCCCACCACGCCTGCCCAATCGCAGACCTCCGCGGTGGGTTCTTCCCACAGTAGGTGCCGCGTGGACACTGGCCAGCTGCCGCGCCTACTACGCTCGCGCATCGCATCGCTTGACGACGCCCCTGCTCGCCGGCCTCGCAGTACCAGGAGCCGCAGCGATCGTTTTCGAGGCCGTTCGCCTTCGATGTGCAGCCCAAAAACCAACTCTGCCGCCACACACCGTGGTTGTACTGGGATGCGGATTGAAGAACAATCGGCCCTCGGCCCTGCTGGCCAGAAGATTACAGCGAGCAGTCTCAGCGTGTGATGAGCGTACCGAGCGAATCATCTGCTCCGGTGGGGTCGGCAGTGAAGCGGTGACAGATGCCACCTGCTCCGAAGCGGACGCCATGGTGGAGTGGTTGGAGGCGAACGCTGGGGACGTCGTAAAGCGTGGCGACATCGAGTTGATCCCCGAGGACCAATCGACGAATACGTCGGAAAACATTGACTATGCGTGCGAATTGATGCGCGGCATGGACGGTTCGTTGAGCGCTGGAACGGTTGTTGTGACCAGTGATTTTCATGCGCCACGGGTAGCGAAGCTCATGCGCGAACGGGGGCTGGAATCCTGGTGTGTCGTCGGCGCCTATACGCCGTTGAGGTACTGGGCGACATCGCTGCTGCGGGAATTCCTCGCGCAGTTTATTCTGTGGGCGCCGAGCGGCAACGCGAGAATTTTACGAATTTCGCGGGTAGAGCGAAGCGTTAGCCACTAGTATCGAACGAAGATAAATACGTCGTGCGGTGATAGTGCTGCGTAGAAATGCGTAGAGCGCGATATCGAACACGACATCGGAATCATTAAATCGGGAGGAACACCCACATGGCTTTGACCCCAGGATTCGACCTGTTCCAGCTGCCAGAGGAGCACCAGGAGCTCCGCGCCGTTATCCGTGATCTGGCGGAGAAGCAGATTGCTCCGTACGCAGCGGACGTCGATGAGAACGAGCGTTTCCCGGAGGAGGCCCTGAAGGCTCTCAACGAGGCTGGCTTCAACGCCGTCCACGTGCCGGAGCAGTTCGGTGGCCAGGGTGCGGACTCGGTTGCGGCCTGCATTGTCATTGAGGAAGTTGCTCGTGTCTGTGGCTCGGCTTCTCTTATCCCGGCTGTGAACAAGCTGGGCACCATGGGCTTGATCCTCAAGGGCTCCGACGAGCTGAAGAGCAAGGTCCTGCCGGACATCGCCAACGGTGAAATGGCTTCCTACGCACTGACTGAGCGTGAGGCCGGTTCGGATGCCGGTTCCATGAAGACCCGCGCGGTCCGTGAGGGCGATGAGTGGGTCCTCAACGGCTCCAAGTGCTTCATCACTAACGGTGGCCGCTCCACCTGGTACACCGTCATGGCTGTCACCGACCCGGAGAAGGGTGCTAACGGCATCTCTGCATTCATGGTCCACAAGGACGACGAGGGTTTCCGCGTCGGTGGCTTGGAGCACAAGCTGGGTATCAAGGGTTCCCCGACCGCGGAGCTGTACTTCGAAAACTGCCGCATCCCGGCTGACCGCATCATCGGCGAAGAGGGCACCGGTTTCAAGACTGCCCTGGAGACCCTGGACCACACCCGCCCGACTATTGGTGCACAGGCACTGGGCATCGCGCAGGGTGCTTACGACTACGCCGTTGGTTACGTGCAGGAGCGTCAGCAGTTCGGCAAGCCGATTGCTGCTTTCCAGAACACCCAGTTCATGCTGGCTGACATGCGTATGAAGATTGACGCTGCTCGTCTCATGGTCTACACCGCAGCCGCTAACGCTGAGCGCGGCACTGCTGAGGGCGGCGCTCGCCTGGGTCTGATGGCCGCAAACGCCAAGACCTTCGCCTCTGACGTTGCTATGCAGGTCACCACCGATGCCGTGCAGCTGCTCGGCGGTTACGGCTTCACCCGTGACTTCCCGGTTGAGCGCATGATGCGTGACGCCAAGATCACCCAGATCTACGAGGGCACTAACCAGATTTGCCGCATGGTCGCAGGTCGCCAGATTCTCGCAGACGCACAGAAGCGCTAATCACCAGCGTAAACGCTAAGCCCTCGCTACCAAGGCGGGGGCTTTTTCATGCCACCGCATCACTCAGGATTTGTCTCTTAACCCCAACGCGCACTAGTGACTGCGTTTATGACTGGCGGCGGTGGGGCGATGCGAGTTACTGACTGCGTTTATGACTGGCGACCGCGAGCCAATGCGAGTTACTGACTGCGTTTATGACAAAAATGGGCCGAAAAACGGCT